>CAXMLU010000892.1:0-6399 GCA_964194255.1 uncultured bacterium | reverse complement strand
CCCTGCCGATCCTGCCGCCCGCCGCGAACTTGAGGGGTTATGGCCGATGGTCGCCGCCGCCGCCGACGCCGCCGCCGGATCCCTCGATGCCCGCGGCCTGCCGGCCGCGTCGCCGGACTACTGGGAGGCAGCCGCCGGTCAGACGGTGGAGACGGCGGCGGCCCTGAGGACTGGCCTGCGGGCCGCCGCCGATCTGGCCGCTCGCACCGGCCGCGGCGCCGATCACGACCGGTGGGCCGGCGCGGCGCAACGCCTCGACGCAGGGCTCGGGACTGCGTTCGCGCCCTCCGGCTTCCAGCGCACGCCGGGCCAGGGAGGTGCCGACTCCGCCGTGGCTCTGCTCGGGCCGCCCTTCTCCCCATCCGATCCGGCCGTCGCCGCGGCCATCGCCACGGCCGAGAGGCAGCTCACCCTGGCCAACGGGGGCATCCTCCCCGGCGCCGCCTGGCGGGGAGACCGCCGCACCGCTTGGACACCGGAGACGGCGTTCTTCGCGCTGTCCGGGTCCGCCGGTGGGAATCCAACCCGGGCCGATCGCTGGCTCGGGTGGATCGCCGCCCACCGCACCGCGTTGGGAGCCGTCCCCGAGAAGATCGATGCGGCCGGGCGTCCCGTGTCGGTCGCCCCGCTGGCATGGTCCGACGCCCTGGTCCTGCTCGCCCTCACGGCTCAGCAGCATCCGCTCCCGATCCCGCCGCCATAGCCAGACGCCACACCCGGCTGGCTTGATCCCGCCTTATCGGAGGAGACGGAGGTAGATGGCCTCCATCTGATCGACGGCGTCATCCTCGGTGGGCAGGTGCACCGCCCTATCGGCGGCGCTGCGGGCGAGGCGCTGGGCCAGGTCGGCGTCGTCGAGCACGGTCTCCACCGCTCGCCCCAGGGCTATCGCGTCGCCGGCGGGGACCAGGATTCCGGCGTCACCAACCAGGTTGGGAACCCCACCGACCCGGGTGGCCACAATCGGCCGACCGGCGCGCAGCATCTCCTGAAGGATCAAGGGCTGGCCCTCCCACCCGCTCGGCAGTACAAGCACGTCGGCGGCGGCGAGGAGATCGGGGACGTCCCGGCGGAACCCCAGCAGGCGGACCGGAAGGTTCTCGGCTTCGATGCGGCTGCGCAGGCTACTTTCCAGCGGACCTTCGCCCGCGATGAGGACCAGCGGAGGGATCGGGCGAGACGCCCACGTGGCCGCGGCGTCGAGCAAGGTGGCGAAGCCCTTCTGTTCGGCCAGGCGGCCGACGGCCACCACGAGGGGCTCTCCGGTCACACCGAGGTCACGGCGGGCGCGGGCCGGATCGGCGTTCCACGCCATCGGGGGTGCGGCCGGCACGACCCCCAGCTCGACGTTCTTCGCCCCTCGTCGTGCCGCCCGCTCCATCAGGTCCGGCGATACGGCCAGCACCAAGGTCGCTCCGCGGGCTACCACCCGTTCGAGCGCGGCATAGATCACGCCGGCGGTCGGGCCGGCGGGTACGGCGTTATGCACGGTGACGACGACCGGCGGCCGCCGGCCGCCGCGGCGGCCCGCCAGTGCAATCACGGTGAGACCACCGATGCGCAGGCCGTGGGCATGGACCACATCGGCGCCAGCCGCCAACTTGCGCAACCGAGCCATCGTCCGCCCGTCCCGCCCCGGCCGAGGCCGGTCGATGATGTCGATGGGTACGAAGCGAGCGCCCGTGGTCGCGAAGCCGAACCGTTCGGCGGTTGGGGCCGGCCCGGCAATGGTCACCGCCGCGCCGCGCTGGACGAGGCCTTTGGCCAGTGAGCGCACGTGTTCGCCGGTACCTCCGGCGGCGGTGGCGAGGGCAAGCAGGATCCGCCGGTCCCCAAGACCGGTCATGCCGGCGGGTTGAATCGCGGCCCGAAGGTCAGCATCGGTCGGCCGGATGCGGAGCTGACAGCCAGCGTGTCCGGCACCAGTACCTCGACCTGGGCCGCGGACGAGCCGTCGCGCCGGGCGGCCAGGTTGACCTGGTCGACGACTGTGGCGGTCTCCCGCGACGGGCCGGCGACCAAAGCGAGGACGATCCCGCCACTGCCCTGGGAACGACCGGCGGCGCTCCCCGTCGAGGGGGCGGGGGCGAGCCCGAGGACGATGGCTCCGGTCGGCGAAATGGCGACAACGACATGGAGCTCGGCCCCGGAGAGGGGATACTCGGCAGCGCCGACCCGCAGCCCGCGATACCCGCGCGCACTCGACGCGGGCACGTTGACCTGTACGGGGACACTGGACCCCGCGACCCGGTCGAGGTGGTCGAGGGCCGTGTCGGGCGCCACCCGGACGCGGCCGCGGACTCGGAACAAGTACGCGTCGCGTCCCTTCCAGTCGTCAACGAGGCCGAAGTTCCCGTCACCTGCCGCGACCGCGAACACGGTCCGCCCCGAGTACCCATCGATGTTGGCGGTCCTTGCCAACGGGTTCTGCAGCGTTGGCTGTCCCGAGTCGACGAGCACGAGCGCGGACGCAGCGCGGACGGCCGCGAGAGGCCGTGCGGCTGCGTCTATGGCCTGGACCTTGGAGTGATCCCTGACCGCCATCACGGCGACGAGCAGCACCGTGACGCCCGCGACGGCCATGAGTGGACGGCGACGGTCGGCGACGGTGGCGGCGAAGACGGCGAGAGGGATGAGCAAAGGGAAGACGTAGAAGGGACCGAGGAACACCCGGCTCCAGTGCAGGTGCAGGTACCAGGGGCCCCAGAACACCGTGTATCCCACACCGAAGGTAACGATGAGCCAGCCGAGCCATCGGCGGTTGTCCGGATTAAGTCGCCATCGGCGCCACCCCAGAAAGGCGAGCACCAGGAGAAAGGGTCCGCCTGCTCCCCATAGGCCGAGGTTGGCAAGACTGCTGAGGATTCCTGTGATGCCCTGAACCGGACCGAAGTGGTGAACCGTGGCCCAGGGGGCAATGCGCTTGGAACCAAAGCCGACGGTGTCGAGACGGTCGAACCGTGAGAACGGATTGCGCAGCGCGCTGCCGGTGGCGGCGCGGTCGTAGGCCAGCAGGCCGGCCAGCGGAGGCAACGACCCGACGGCCACAGGAACGGCGCGCATGACGAGGTGCCGCCATCCGTCGCGCCGGTACGCCTGCCAGGACAGCGCGGCGACAACTGGGACGCCGAACAGGAGCGCATCGTAGGGCCGCGCGAAGAACGCCACTCCGAAAGCGAGCCCGGCACCAGCGCGGACGAGCCAGCCTCGACCGCGCATCCCCACCAGCCACAGCCACGTTCCACCCACCAGGCAGCACAGCACCATGACGTAGCTGAGGTAGGTGGCGGACAACGCCAAGAACATTGGTGATCCGAGGACCAGGGCCGCGGCTACGCGAGCCGGCCGCCGCCTTTCGGTGATCTCGGCGGCCAGCAGGTAGGTCAGTCCGATGAGCGCGGCTGCGAAGACGGGGAGAGCGGCCCTCGGCGTTCCGGTGAAGCGTTGCGCGACGGCCAGGAATGCGGCGTGTACGGGCGTGTACTTGAGCACGACATGGTGGTCACGGATGACGCCGAGCCATGGCCGGTACGCCTCTGGATGGCGGACAGGGACCTGGGGGAACAAATGGCCGTGGGCGAGGGCGTCGGCCTGCAGGAGGTACACGGGTTCGTCGAGGTCCGATGAACCGTGGGGGAACAAGAGGAGCGACCCGGCGACTGCCCACACCGCCGCCAGGGCCATCAGCGCCAGGGCGACCCTGTCGATCCCTCGCCGGTCGGTTGGCGTCGGTTCGTCGCGGCCGGGGGTGTGCGGTAGAGCCAGGAGGTCGATCCTCCATCTTGCCCGCTGGCGTGCGTTGGTAGCGTCGCCCATCGTGTTCCGCTCCGAGTACGACCCCGCCATCCTCCGGTTGGCGCTACCCGCGTTCGGTGCGCTCGTGGCCGAGCCGTTGTACGTGCTCGCTGACACCGCCGTCGTCGGTCATCTGGGCACGCCACAGCTTGGCGGGCTGGCGGTGGCGTCGTCGGTCATGCTCACCGGTTACGCCGTCTTCATTTTCCTCGCCTATGGGACCACCGGTGCCGTGGCCCGATTGGTCGGAGCCGGTAACGAACGGGAGGCGGCTCACCAGGCCGTGCAGGGCATGTGGCTGGCGTCGCTCATCTCTCTTCCGCTGGTAGTCGCAGGCGTCGCGACGGCGGGACCACTCGTGCGCGCTCTCGGCGCATCCGGCCCGGTGGCCACCAACGCTGAGATCTATCTGCGCATCAGCGTGCTCGGGATACCCGCCCTGCTGATCACCTTGGCCGGCACCGGCTATCTGCGAGGGCGACAAGACACAAGGACGCCGCTCGTGGTGGCTCTCGGTTCCAACGTGTTCAACTTGGCCGCCGAGTTGACGCTCATCAACGGGTTGGGTTTTGGCGTAGGCGCCTCGGCGTTGGCGACGGTGGTGGCTCAATTCGGCGCGGTGGCCGTGTATCTCGGCGTCGTGGCGCGCGACGCGGCTTCAGTGCACGGCGTGGCCCTCGCGCCCGACTGGCCCTCGATCCGTGCACTGGCGCGGGCCGGTGGTGCGCTGGTCGTCCGCACCGCGGCACTGCGGGGATCGCTCACGCTTGCGACGGCGGTGGCGGCCCGTATCGGCACGGTCGACGTCGGTGCCCACGAGATCGTGTTCGAGCTGTGGAGCTTCCTCGCGCTTGCCCTCGATGCCATCGCCATCGCCGGGCAGGCCATGGTCGGCAAAGCCCTGGGTGCCGGTGACCAGGCAGGGGCACGTGACATGAGCCGTCGAATGCTCGAGATCGGAGTGCTTACTGGCGTCGTCTTCGGTCTGGTGGTCATCGCCTTGCGGGGCGTGCTGCCTCACCTGTTCTCGAATGACCGGGCGGTGGTGGCCCTCGGGTCGTTTCTCCTCTGGTATGTCGCGGCGCTGCAGCCGATCAACGCGGTCGTCTTCGTGCTCGACGGTGTGCTCATCGGTGCGGGCGATCTCGCCTATCTGGCCGCGGCCATGGTCGCCGCCACCGCGGTTTTCGCGGTTGCGGCCGGAGCGGTCCTAGCCGCGGGGCTCGGCGTCGGCTGGCTCTGGACGGCGATCGGCGTGTTCATGGTGGCGCGCCTGCTCGGCCTCTATCCCCGTTACCGCACGGGAAGATGGGCGGTGATCGGAGCCGCCCGGTGATCCTCCGGCGGTGATGAAGAACGTCACCGCGTAGAGAAACCGTCCGGCGTTCACAGCGGCATCGAGCAATCGTGGCCACCGTTCGGCGTCCTCCGCCGAGAGAAGTCCTCGCGCGGCAGCCGTGGCGGCCCACGTCCAGAGTCCCATGACACCGTCGACCGCCTCGGGGTTGCGGACGACCAGCGTCATCGGCTCCACCACTACATTGACGAGGCCGGCCCGACCGAACAGGCCGGGCATGCGGTGGGCCTGGGTGCCGTGTCGCAACATGACGTCGGCTCGAAACCCGAGCACCCGACGTGCCAGCTGGTGATCATCGACGTCGACGACCTGCGTGGCGTAGTCAGGGTCGACCACGACCACCCGGCCACCGGGGCGGGTCACCCGGACCAGCTCGCCGAGTACCGCCAGGGGCTCGAGGACGTGCTGAAGAACGCGGTCGGCGCGCACCGCGTCGAAAGAGGAGGAGGGGAAAGGGAGCCGGTACCCGTCGGCCCGCAGGACGCGCCCAAGTCCTCGTCGCTTGGCTTCGGCGGCCATCGTCTGCGAGGAATCGGCCAACGCCACCCGGGCGCCCGTGGCCAGCTCGATGGCCCGGGCGTCGTCGCCGGTACCTCCCCCGAGGTCGAGGACCAGGTGACCGGGGCGGGCGGCCAGCAGTTCGTAGGTCCTGGCCTTGTACCCGGCATAGAAGGGCTCGGCTTGGAGGAGGTCCAGGCAATGCACGAGGCGAGCCGCGTCATCTTGAGCATCCACATCGGTGAATGCATGGGCCGGAAACGGGGGAGGGGCGGACGGCATTCTCCGTGAGCCTAAGGCGGGGAACAGGAACGAGCCGCGCCTGGTTCACTTAGGCATGCTCTTCTCACGTCACAAGACCCACATTCCCACGCCCGAAGATGCGCTGCCTGGGCGCAACACCCCACTCTCCGTTCCCGACCGGCATTTGGTGTTGGGGACGCCCCTCGTCCCGCCTTTCCCGGCTGGCGCCGAGACCGCCGTCTTCGCCCTGGGCTGTTTTTGGGGGGCGGAGCGGAAGTTCTGGCAGATCGAAGGGGTCTATACGACGGCCGTGGGCTACGCCGGCGGCAGCACCCCGAATCCGACCTATGAAGAAGTCTGCAGCGGCCGCACCGGACACACCGAGGCGGTCCTGGCTGTGTTCGACCCGGCCAAGGTCAGCTACGAGGATCTGCTCAAGGTGTTCTGGGAGAGTCACAACCCGACCCAGGGCATGAGACAAGGCAACGACGTCGGCACCCAGTATC
>CAXMLU010000891.1:0-3506 GCA_964194255.1 uncultured bacterium | reverse complement strand
GAGCCGCTCTCGGCGTTGGACGCCAAGGTCCGGGAGCAGCTTCGGGACGAGATCCGGCGGATCCAGCTCGAACTCGGAGTCACCACGGTCTTCGTCACGCACGACCAGGAGGAAGCGCTGTCCATCGCCGACCGGGTCGGCGTGGTGCGGGCCGGTCGGCTCGAGCAGATCGCGGCACCGGCGGAGCTCTACGACCGGCCGGCGACGCCGTTCGTGGCCGAGTTTGTCGGCACGATGAACCGCATCCCCGGAATCGTCGTCGACGCCGCCCGCGTCCAAGTCGGCAGTCAAGTAATGCCGGCGGACGGCCCGGTACCCGGCCCGGGCAGCGCGGTCACGTTGCTTGTCCGGCCGGAGGCTCTCATCGTCACCCTCGACGAGCAGGCCGACAACGTGGTCACCGTGGCGACGTTCCGTGGCGCCACGGTTCGACTCCGCCTCCGCCAGTCGGAGGGGACCGAGCTGCTCGCCGACATCCCGGCGCACAGCGCGTCGACGCTGGGCATCGGGTCGAAGGTCGCATTTACGTTGTTGAATCGGCCCGTCTTGTTGGCAGGAGCCGTTCCCACCCAGGCGGTCGATTAGATACCGCGGCTGCGTTCTGACCTATGTCGCGTGACGTCGACCAGTCGTTGGGATTTGCCCATCCGAACTAGGCACAGCTATGGCTCTCGACCCATTTACCACGCTGTCGTGCTCATCGAATAATTCTGCCAAGGTGAGATCACCGCCCCGGAATGGACAGCGAGCGCGATCAGCTGGTCGGATCGTTCAATCAGCGGGTCACGAGCGAGAACATCCGCTACGCTCGATGCTCCGCCGCCGCCGCTCCTGACGCGAACTGAGCCGAGGGGCAAAGATGGTGGCATGTGCTCTGACAACTCGCCTGCTCATCACCGCCCCCAGCTCCTTCACGAGGTGGAGCCCTCGGTGGTATTCGACCTTGAACCGGTCGACTCGGTGACCGTGACGACCCTGATGGACAATGTGACCGACGTCTTCATGCCCGACCAGGGGCCAGCCCGCCGGGCGCCTCTCGCCCCGAAGAATCGACGACCGGTCGCCACGATGGAGGAAGGCGACGCGCCGGAGGCGCTGCTGGCCGAGCACGGCTTCTCCATGCTGGTCACGGTTACCAAGGGCGGGCGCCAGCATCAGATCCTGTTCGATGCCGGCACGAGCCCTGATGGAGTCGTGGAGAACATGCGCCGGCTCGACCTAGACCCATTCGAAATCGAGGCGATCGTTTGCAGTCACGGCCATTTCGACCACACCACGGGCCTCGACGGGCTCATCCGGCGCCTCGGCAGAGTGAACCTGCCCGTTCTGATTCATCCGCACTTCTGGCGACGGCGCCGGGTGGCGATCCCGGGGCGCGACCCGTTAGAGATACCGACCACGAGTCGCCGGGCCCTCACCGATGCCGGTTTCGACGTGGTGGAGGAGCGCCAACCCAGCTTCCTCTTCGAGCGCTCGGTGCTGATAACCGGCGAGGTTGCCCGCACCACCGGCTACGAACCGGGGTTTCCTCCGCAGCAGGCGTGGGGCGACAATGGCTGGGAGCCGGACCCCCTGGTCCTGGATGATCAGGCGCTCATTGTCGACGTCAAGGACAAGGGGTTGCTCGTGATCACGGGGTGCGGTCACGCCGGTGTGGTCAACATCTGCCGCTACGCCCGCCGCCTGACCAACGACCGACCGCTCTATGCCGTGATGGGAGGATTTCACCTCAACGGGCCGATGTTCGAGCCGCTGATTCCCGCGGTCCTCGATGACCTCAGCGCCATGAAACCGAGCGTCGTCGTCCCCGCTCACTGCACCGGATGGCGCGCCCAGCACGCCATGGGTGCCCGGTTCGGCGAGGCGTTTATCCCGAACACGGTGGGAACCCGCTTTGAGCTCGGTTGACCTCAGGCGTCGCAGTAGCGGTCGGCGGCTTCCAGCGCCTCATCAATGACCGCGATGCCGTGGAGCAGGTCGTCGGTCGAGATGGTGAGCGGGGGCACAACGTGGAGACGATTGAAGTGGGTAAAGGGCCAGACGCCCCGAGCCTTGCAGCCCGCGACCACCTCATTCATTGGAGCGGCCTCCGCTCCCGTTGCGTTGTAGGGAACCAACATCTCGCGTGTTTGTTGGTTGCGCACCAGCTCGATCGCCCAGAACATCCCAAGTCCGCGAACGTCGCCAACGCTCGGGTGGCGCGCCTTGAGTTGGGACAGGGCCGGAGCGATGACGTCGGTGCCCAACAGCCGGGTGTGCTTGATGAGGCCCTCCTCCTTGAAGATGTTGATAGAGGCGACTGCCGCCGCGCAGCCAAGGACATGGCCAGAGTAGGTAAGGCCTCCTGGGTACGCCCGGTCCTTGAAACAATCGGCGATGGGTTGACTCATGATCACACCCCCGAGGGGGACGTAGCCCGAGTTCACTCCCTTCGCAAAGCAAATGAGGTCAGGCGTCACGCCCCAGCGATCGACCGCGAACCACTCACCGCAACGCCCGAAGCCGGCCATCACCTCGTCGGACACGAAGACGACGCCATATCGGTCGCAGATCTCTCGGACGCCGAGCAGGTAGCCGTCGGGAGGTACAAGAATGCCATTGGTCCCGACCACGGGCTCCAGCATGATGGCGGCAATAGTGGTCGCCCCCTCGAACATGATCACCTCCTCTAAGTGCTGGAGGGCGCGCTGGCATTCTTCGAGCTCGCTACTTGAGTGGAACGCCGAGCGATACGGATAGGGACCAAAGAAATGCACGACGCCGGGCATCGCCGGCTCCGACGGCCACCGGCGCGGATCTCCGGTCATCGCGATGGCGCCCGTGGTGGCGCCGTGGTAGCTGCGATAGGTGGAAAGGATCTTGTGGCGACCCGTGTAGAGACGGGCCATGCGCACGGCATTCTCGGTCGCCTCGGCCCCCCCGTTGGTGAAAAACACCACGTCGAGATCGCCGGGGGCCAGCTCGGAGATTAGGCGGGCTGCTTCGCTGCGGGCCTCGTTGGCGTGAATCGGGGCTACGGTGCACAGTCTCGCCGCCTGGTCCTGGATGGCAGCCACCAGCTTTGGGTGCTGGTGGCCCAGGTTGAGGTTCACCAGCTGGGATGAGAAGTCGAGGTAGCGAGTCCCCTGCTCGTCCCAGAACCAGGCGCCCTCGCCGCCGGCGACCACGACCGGGTCAATCAATCCCTGGGCCGACCAGGAATGGAACACGTGAGCTCGGTCGTCCACGTAAGTACGGCTCGGGCGGGTCGCGGTATTCATGCCGCCACCCTATTTGTTCCCGGGTAGTGGGTCAGGTTGAGGCGGACCCTGCACGGGCCACGGCCGAGGCTGTGTCCCATTGACTCCTACCGAGCCGGAGGATGTTGATGGCCGCGTTGACGTCGGCGTGGGCGACATGACCGCACGCCCGACATTGGAATGTGGCCTGGTTGGGCCGTTTCCCGGCGTCGACGTGCCCGCATCGCCGACTTGAAGCGGGGGAACCCCGGGGTTTGCCCGGCCCGG
>CAXMLU010000890.1:0-1611 GCA_964194255.1 uncultured bacterium | reverse complement strand
GATGTGTATAAGAGACAGCATCATCACTAGCCAGATCGACCGGGCTTCGCGGGCCGTCGCGGTCGCCGCGTGTGCGGTGCACGCAGGTAGAGCCCGGAGCCTGTCGCGTCGAGACGAAGGGTCGCCCGAAAGGCGAGCTTTGCGTTCAGCTGATCATGGAAATCAACGCCGCCTATCGAGAGGTGGGCACCTACCGGGGTGCCGCTGACATTTGCGGGACCACACCCAAGACGGTCAAGCGGGCGGTGCTCCGCGCCGAGGCCGAGTCGGTTTCGCGTCCGGGTCTGGCGGCGGACCGGCGCATAACTACGACGGCGTGGCCGACGTGGTGGTCGAGCGGGTGGCCAGGACCAACGGCCGGATCTCGGCCAAGAGGCTGCTGCCGGTGGCCCTGGCCGCCGGCTATGGGGGCTCGGCCCGCAACTTTCGCCGGCTGGTGGCCACCGCCAAGGCCGAATGGCGGCGGTCCAACCACCGGGGCCGACGGCCGGGGGTGTGGGCGCCCGGAGACATGTTGGTCATCGAATGGGGCGAGATCGGCTCGCTGTGCGTGTTCTGCGCGGTGCTGGCCTGGAGCCGGTGGCGGTTTGTGTTCTTCGCCGACAAACAGCGGGCCGAGACCACCTTGGTCGCACTGGCGCGTTGCTTCGAGGCGATGGGCGGCGTGCCGGCCACAGTGTTGTCAGACGGATGGGCTGCATCAAGGGCGGCACCGTCGCCGGGCTGGTGGTGCCCACCCCGGACTATGTCCGCTTCGCCAACCACTACCGGTTCCGACCCGACTTCGGCGAACGCCAAGACCCAGAATCGAAAGCGTTGCCTTCACACTGCACCTCCTGTGTTGGTTCCGGCGGTTGTTTGTTTGGGACGGTTCTTCGTGCCCGGTGGTCGACCGATGGCCTTCCGGGGAACGACGTCGGGGACCTGAAAGAAGCGCTCGCCCTTGTCGTTGATCAGCTCGCCGACAAGACGGCCCTCGCGACGCCAGTCCTTCACCGTCTTTGGGGCGGCGCCCGGGCGGGCGGCGACTTCGTGTAGGCTGACCAGGCCTCGGGCGCGAAGGCGCTGTTCTCGTGTCGCCAGTCCGTACTTGATCCGGAGGTGGCGGATCATGCCCCGGGTGAATGGCTGGTCGGTGCCCGACCGGACGCCTTGTCGGTTGAGCTGCTCTGCGACGCCGGCCTCGGTGAAGTCATCAAAGAGTCGGTCGATCTCGGCGATCACCTCCGCAGGTGTGCGTCGTGCCTCGGGCGCGGGAAGCGCGACGGGGACCTCTACGCCCGTGGTCTGGCCACCCTTGAAACGCACCTGCACCGCGACGTGACGATGGCGTGTGAGGGTGACGTCCTCGATGAGGAGCCGGACCATGCGTTTGCGCTCTCGCTGAGGCGTGCGGGGGATCTGACCACAGTGCCGGGAAGTCCGAGGCCAGCGCGGCGATGCGAGCTCGGTCCTCTTGGCCGAGCGGTGTCGCCTTGGCGGTCTGGCGCTCGTAGTCCTCCTGGGCCGCGGTCAAGGCGCGCAGCGCGTCGTTCCATTCGGCCTCGAGGTTCACGGCCACGAGACGGTTGTCGGGATCGACGGCCATGTAGCGCCGCCTGGCTTGCTCCG
>CAXMLU010000889.1:0-6055 GCA_964194255.1 uncultured bacterium | reverse complement strand
AGGCGTAGAGCTTGCCGTCGGCGGGTGCCAGGCCCGGGCCGGCGGCGCAGATAACACAGCCGACCTCGCTCAGGACGGCCAGCAGCTCGTCCGGCTCGAGGTGCGCCCGCCAGCCCCGGATGCATTCCATCTTGTCGAGTGTGCCTCCGGTGTGGCCGAGGCCTCGGCCTGACAGTTGCGGCACCGCCGCGCCACACGCCGCCACCAGCGGCACCAGCGGCAGCGACACCTTGTCTCCGACCCCGCCGGTCGAATGTTTGTCCACGGTGGGGCGGCCGACGGAGGAGAGATCGAGACGCTCTCCTGACGCGATCATGGCGGCGGTCCATGTGGTCAGCTCGTGGGGGTCCATCCCTCGCCAGACGATGGCCATCAGCAGGGCGGCAGCTTGCTCGTCGGGCACGACGCCCTTGGTGTAGGCGTCGATGAACCAGGTGATCTGTTCATCGGGAAGGGGCTGGCCATCTCGCTTGGCGCGTATGACGTCGAGCGCGTTCACCGGAGATCCTGCGGCCCGAAGCTCTCGGGCAACAGGTCGGCCAGCGGCCGGCCGTTCAGCAACAGGGCCGGACCGCCGGACTCCATGAGCAACTGACGGCACCGGCCGCAGGCGGCCAGGGGCGTGCCGGCCCCGTCGACGCACGCCACCGCCACCAGCCGGCCGCCGCCGCTGGCGTGCAAGGCCGAAACCAGTCCGCATTCGGCGCAAAGGGTAACGCCGTAAGAGGCGTTCTCGACGTTGCATCCGGTAACGAGCCGGCCGTCGTCGACCAGGCCGGCGGCGCCGACCGCAAATCGGGAGTAGGGCGCGTAGGCGTGCTTGGCGGCCTCTGTGGCGGCCTGGTTGAGCTTGCTCCAGTCGACGGCTGGCGTCGTCATGCGAAGCCGCGTAGAGGCAGTTCTGGGCGGCGCTGCAGCCAGTTGTCGGCGCGGTAGTGGGCGGTGCCGTCGATGGCGTGGACGGTGTAGGCGTGGCGCGAGCGGTCGGAATGGTTGGGGCCGCTGCGGTGCGGCAGCTGGCCATGGAGGACGATGAGCGTGCCGGCGGCGGCCTCGAGGGGAACCTCGCCGTCGAGCGGATAGGGCTCGGGATCGAACACCTCGAAGGCGGTGCTGCCGCCTTGCACCCGGTGGAATCGCTGGCGCGCCGGCAGGCGGTGTGCACCCGGCACCGCCCACATGCACCCGTTCTCGGTGGTGGCGTCCTGGATGGCGAACCAGAAGCCCGTCACGCTGGGCGGATCGGTCCAGAGGAAGGTCTGGTCTACGTGCAGCGTGACCTCACCGCCGATGTGCGGTGATTTGAAGATGTACATCGATTGCAGTACGAGTGGCTGACGCATGCCGAGCTCAGTGGCCAGCGCGGCCAGGTCCGGACTGTGCGAGAAGCGGGCGAAGACCGGGTCGAGATCGTGCATGGCGTGCCCGATCTTGTTGATGGACAACCCCTTCGCCTGACGAAGCGAGCCGTCCGGTCGGAAGGCGTCCTCTTCGAAGAAGAAACGGATCTGGTCACCCGATTCGAGGAAGTACTCGTCGGAGGTGCGGGTCTGCTCGTGGGTGCTGAAGACCGACACCGCCTCCGCTGGATCGAACGCCCCGACCAGCTCCTCGGCCCTCAGCCGAAGCTCGTCGCAGGCGCCCGGCGATACGAAGCTCTCCAGGACAAGGAAACCGTCGCGCTCGAACGCGTCGCGCCCTTTCCCCATCTACTGGACCTGTCCCTTGCGGTAGGGCAAACCGTCGGCGGCCGGCGGACGGAGCCGCTGGGTGGCCAAGGCGAGCACCAACACCGTCACCAGATGCGGGGTGAACCCCACGAACTGCTCTGGCACGCGGTTGGAGGTGAGGAACCAAATGAGGAATCCCGATCCGAGGACGGCGCATACCGCGGCTCGGATCGGCTTGCGTCGCAGCGCCCAGAGCACGGACAGCAAGAGCAGGCCGATGGCGACCATGAGCAGCAGGGCGTGGACCGCCTTGTTGCTGCGGAGTTGGAGGGCGTCGGCGAAGCCGAAGAGCCCGGCGCCGACGGCCACGCCCGAGGGCATCCAGTTGCCGAAGATCATGGCCGCGAGGCCGATGAAGCCACGCCCGTTGGTCTGGCCCTCCTTGTAGATACCCGAGGAGATCAGCACGAGAAAGGCCCCGCCGAGACCGGCCAGCCCGCCGGAGATGATGACTCCGATGTACTTCATCGTGTACACCGGCACGCCCAGCGACTCGGCGGCGCTGGGATTCTCGCCGACCGAACGGAGCCGGAGCCCGAAGCGAGTACGCCACAGCACCCACACGCTCAGCGGGATGAGGGCGACGGACAGGATAGTGAGCAGCGAAATGTCGCCGGTCAGGCCCTTGGCCATTCCGCCCAGGTCGGAGAGGAAGAACCAGCGACGCCGCTCCAGCCATCCAGACACGTCCGGCGAGCGCCACCCCAGGATGCGCCCGCCGGCCACGAACGGCAGGCTGAACTTGCCGATGTGGCCCTGGATGCCCGGCGATTGGGTGATGCCGCCGCCGGTATCGGGCGTGAATACCAGCGACGAGAGAAAGCGGGCTACTCCGGCGCCCAGGATGTTGATGGCGACGCCGGAGACGATGTGGTTGACGTCGAACGTGACCGTGGCAATGGCATGGATGAGGCCGCCGGCCGCGCCACCGAGCACGCCGGCGAGCACGCCCCACCAGGGTCCGTACTGCCAGCCGGCCCACGCGCCGAACCACGTGCCCATGATCATCATGCCCTCGAGGCCGATGTTTACGATCCCACATCGCTCCGCGTAGATGCCGCCAAGGCCGGCCAGGAGGATCGGAATGGCCAGCCGCAGAGCCGCTCCAAAGGTGCCGCTGGACGTGACATCAGGGCTGTTGGTGGTGGCTCGGGCCACGGACAGCAGGAAGAGGATCAGGACGGCCGCGACTACGAACTTGCTTTTCCCCGGGAGCCGTGCCGTGCCGCCGATGAGCTCGGGCCGCGGGCCACCGGACTCGCCGCTCACCAAGGGCGTGGCCGGGGCGGTCACGCCGGGACCGGTTCGCGCGGGGCCGGCCCTTCGAGACGAGTAGCCGCTTCCGCCGCCGCCTTGGTCTCCTGGGCCTGGCCGATGCGCCGGACGACCTCATACGCGACCACCACGGACAGCAGGATGACCCCCTGCATAATGGTGACGATCTCTCGGGGAATACCGTTGAGGTCGAGGATCTGAGCGGAGCGGTCGAGGTAGGCGAAGATGAAGGCACCGACGGCCACTCCGACCGGATGGTTCCGTCCGAGCAGCGCCACGCCGATACCGGTAAAGCCGATGCCGGTAGGAAAGTCCGTGGTGTAGCGATGGAAGAACCCGAGCATGTCGCTCATGCCGACCAGTCCGGCGATGGCGCCGCTGATCACCATGACCTTGATGACCATGGCCTTGGGGTTCACGCCGCTGGCCACGGCCGCGAAGGGGTTTACGCCGGAGGCGCGCAGGTCGTAGCCGAATGCGGTGCGCCAGATCAGCAGGTAGTAGCCGATGCCGATGAGCACGGCCACGACCAGGAAGCCGTAAAGGTCGGACCCGACGGGTATGTGAATCCCGATGGCCCGCAGCAACCGGTTCAGGGCGGGCATCTGCCCCGATTTTGGAAGCGCTTTGGTCTTCGGCACCAGGTCGATGTTCTTCCCCTTGGCCTTCTCCTGGAAGTACGTGGCCAGCAAATAGGCGCTGACGCCGGTGGCGATCGTGTTCAGCATGATGGTCGAGATGACCTCGTGCACTCCGCGGGCGACCTTCAATGCGGCCGGGATGAACGCCCAGGTGGCGCCGACCAGCATGGCGACGAGCATGATGAACGGGATCTCGAGGAAGGCGGGCATCGTTACGGCGGCTCCGGCGGCGGCAGCCACCAGCGCGGCCAGCCGGTACTGGCCCTCCACCCCGATGTTGAACAGGTTCATCTTGAAACCGATGGCCACCGCCAGCCCGGACAGGTAATACGGCACCGCCCGGTCGGCGATCGAGATCAGCGAACTGGTCTTGTTGCCGTAGGTCCACATCGAGTGGAAGGCGGTGAAGGCTGGGTAACCGGCGGCTTCCAGGATCACCGAACAGAGGACGATGGCGAAGACGATGGCCGACACCGGCGCGGCCACGGTGAGGAGGAATCGGCGCAACTTCATGGGAGGGCCTCCAGCGGCGCGTGTTCATCGCCTGCGCCGGTCATGTACGAACCCAGCTCGACCGGGGTCACCGTGGCCGGATCCAGGCGGGCCACCAGTTGTCCCCGCAGGATGACCCACAGGGTGTCGGACAGTCCGATGAGTTCTTCGAGATCAGCCGAGATCAGCAGGACGGCCAATCCCCGGCGCCTGGCCTCCTTCAGCTGTTCCCACACCGCCGCCTGGGCGCCGACGTCGATGCCGCGGGTCGGATGAGCGGCGATGAGCAGCACTGGGTTCGACATCATCTCGCGACCGACGATCAGCTTCTGCTGGTTGCCTCCGGACAGGGCGTAGGCCGATACGTCGACGCCGGGAGTGCGCACGTCGTACTTGGCGACGACCTCGTTCGTCCGCTCCACCGCGCCGTGCTGATCGATCCAGATGCTTCTCTCGAATGGCGGCTGAGATTGATGGCCGAGCATCACGTTCTCCCAGAGTGGGCTCGGCAGCAGGAGTCCCTGACGGTGACGGTCTTCGGGAATGTAGGCGACGCCGGCTTCTCGGCGCGGGCGGGTTTCCCACTGGGTGATGTCCTGGCCGTGCAGCGTCACCTTGCCGGCGGTCACCGGCCGCAACCCCATGAGCGCCTCGATGAGTTCCGACTGTCCATTGCCGAGCACCCCGGCGATGCCGACCACCTCCCCCCGGTGCACCTGGAACGAGACGTCGTGCAGCACCGGGCGTCCGTCCGCCGAGGTGACTTCGACGTGGTCGAGATCGAGCTCGACGACATCGGTCACCGTCGACTCCTGTGTGTCGGGCTTCGGCAACTCGCTCCCGACCATCAGCTCGGCCAGCTGGTGGGCGGTTACGTCGGCCGGCTTCACGGTGGTGATCGTCCGCCCGGCCCGGAGGACGGTGACGGTGTCCGCGTTGTCGAGCACCTCGTCGAGCTTGTGGGAGATGAAGATGACCGTTACGCCCTCCGCCTTCAGTCCGCGGAGGTTCCTGAACAACTCCTCGACCTCCTGGGGGACGAGCACGGCGGTGGGCTCGTCGAGGATGAGGATCTTGGCCCCCCGGTAGAGCACCTTCAGGATCTCCACCCGTTGTCGCTCACCGACCTCGAGCGTCTCGGCCAGGCGATCCGGTTCGACATGGAGGCCGTAGGTGGAGCCGAGCTCCCTGATCCGCTGGCGGGCGCCGGCCAGGTCGAGCGTTAGCCCCCGCACCGGCTCGCTGCCGAGCACGATGTTCTCCAGGACGGTGAAGTTGTCGGCCAGCATGAAGTGCTGATGGACCATGCCGATTCCGGCGGCGATGGCATCCTTGGGCGAACGGAGGTTCACGGTCTTGCCGTCGAGGCGGATCTCGCCGGCATCCGGGCGCTGCATCCCGTAGATGATCTTCATCAGGGTCGACTTGCCCGCGCCATTTTCCCCAACCAGGGCGTGGATCTCGGCCGGCATCACACTGAACGTGATGTCGTCATTGGCCACCACGCCGGGGAAGCGCTTGGTGATGCCGATCAACTCGATCGCGGGGGCGGCGCTCATTGGGCTCTGCCTTCGGGCGCGCGGCGGGCCGGGAACCTCCCCGGGCCCGCCACGTCCCACATCTTGGCCACGCCGCTGGCTACGGCGTGGTCGGAACCGTGATGGTGCCGCTGATGATCTGCTGCTTGAGGTCGTCGAGCTTGGTCTTGATGTCATCGACGAATCCACCGGAGGTGGAGTAGTCGATGCCGCCGGACTTGAGGTCGAAGATCTGATCGGAGCCGGTCTTCAGCGATCCGTCCACGTACGCCTTAATGGTGTTGTAGACGGCGACGTTGACCTTCTTCTCCATCGACGTGAGGATGAACGGCTGCAGCGACGGGTCGCCGACCGAGTTGTACCTGTCTCTTATACACAT
>CAXMLU010000888.1:0-4531 GCA_964194255.1 uncultured bacterium | reverse complement strand
TGAAGATCCAGACCGGCTTTCCGGTGTAAGCAGAGACGTCGCCAATGGACTGGCCGGTGGTGGAGATCAGCTGGACGGTGCGCAACTGCTCGCGACCACCGGGCTCGGCGGTGTGATCGGTCGCAACCGGTGGCGCAGTCAGGCGCATTCCGCCCGCGATCAGCATCACGACGGCGGCCGCGGCGGCGGCTAGTGCCAGGATGCGAGGCCGGCGGCGGCGCGGCGCGATCTGCATGGCGGCGAGGGTTCGCTGCTCGAACCCGAGGGGCGGTTCGACCGGGGCATACGCCAAGAGCAGCGCGTCCGCCGTTTCGGCCAACTGCTCGACCATGTCCCGGCAGGCCGGACAGTCGGCCAGGTGCTCGAGCACCCGCGCTCGTTCATCTCCGGGGAGCGCGTCGAGGGCAAGCTCGGCGGCCATATCGGCGACCTCGTCGCAGGTCAGGCCGCTCATCGCAACACCTGGTTGACTCCGGCCGGCTCGACCAGCATGGCCCGCACCTTGGCCAGACCCATGCGGATCCTGGTCTTGGCCGTTCCCAGCGGGATGTCCTCGGAGACACTGATCTCCTCGGCCGTATGGCCGTAAAAGGCGGCCAGCATCAGGGCCCGGCGCTGTTCGAGCGGGATCTGCAGGAGCGCGTCGCGGACCTTCGCCGACGCCTCGGACACGATAACGGCGTCCTCGACCGACGAACCGCCGGCGGGCATATCGAGGGCCGAGAGCACGCTTGGGTCCACGAAATCCGGACGGTGCAAACGGAGCGCGTCGATGGCCAGATTGCGGGTGATGCGCAGCAGCCAGGCGGTCACGCTGCCCCGCCGGGCGTCGTAGGCGGCGGCGTGACGCCACACCCTCACAAAGGCCTCCTGGGCGATGTCCTCGGCCGCCGACCGGTCCTTCACCAAACCGACGGCGACGCCGTACACCTGAGCCTGGTAGCGGCGCAGGAAAGCCCGACCGGCCGAGGCATCGCCGCTGGCCAGGCCAGCCAGCAACGCCTCGTCGGAAGCTGCATCGAGCCCGCGTGACACCGTGTGCACGACGGTCATACGGTCTGGGCGGCCAAAGGGATTCCTCGGGCTACATGTCGGAGGAGCCCTTGGTCACTTTGTTCCCGTCCGGACCGATCGGGAACCAGTCCTTGATGCCGACGCCCTTGGTATCGCCGGGCGCCTTGTCACCGGCGAAGTAATAGAGCAGATGGCCATTGTACGTGACCTGGCTCGGCACCTGACCGGCCGCGTTGCCCAGCTCGGCCATCGCCAGGCCCGGGCCGGCTGACGGAGTGGGCGCGGCGAAGCCGGGCCACACCTGGGAACAGGCCGCGGTGCACGCACTGGTCGTGCCCTTGTCCAGCTCAAAGATGTAGAGGGTGCGGCCGTTGGTGTCGACGAGGATGGCCCCCTCTTTGGGGTTCTGCGCGATCATGACCGTCGCCGGTGTGGCCGCGACCGGTGCGGGTAGAGCCGTCGTGGCCGGCGCCGAAGCCGCGGTCGAGGGAGGCGCCGGGGTTGCACCGGTGGAGTATCGGGAACCACCTGCCGGCGCGGCGGCCCTTGATGCCCCTGCGCTCCCGCACGCGCTCAGCGCAAGACCGAGGGCGGCGGCAGCCATCGCCCCAGACATCTTCTCCTTCATCGCAGCAACGTCCTTCCGTCATCGGTTTCGGGCGTACTACGGGCGAGCCGCCCGCGCCGATCGCTGACGAACGAAAGCAGTGCCGCGGCTTCAAGTAGTTTCCCTATGCATGACGACGAAAGTGCAGGGCATCGAGGGCCTCAAGGCCATGGTTGGCGAGCACATCGGCTTCAGCGATTGGCATGAGGTGACCCAGGATCAGGTGAACCGGTTTGCCGACGCCACGTTGGATCACCAGTGGATCCACATCGACCCAGAGAGGGCCAAAGCCGGGCCGTTTGGTGGCCCGATCGCCCATGGGTACCTCACCTTGTCGCTGGCCCCGCACCTGATGAGCCAGGTCCTCCAGGTGGAGGGGATCAAGATGGGTGTGAACTACGGCCTCAACAAGGTGCGGTTCCCTGCTCCCGTCCCTGTCGGATCGAAGTTACGGGTGGGTGCGGCCATCGTCGAGGTGGAGGAGATCGCCGGCGGTGCCCAGCTGACGGTGGACATGACCTTCGAGGTCGATGGCCAGGCCAAACCCTCCTGCGTGGCCCAAGCCGTGTACCGCTACTACACCTGACAGACCTCGCCCGGGTCTCCGGAATCTGCACTCGACCTTCGGCGCGGTGCGGTCGAAGGGTAGGGAAAGGCCGCCCCGGCGGGTGGAAGCCCCCCCACCGACCGATCCTTCCGCTCAGGGCAGCATCGTCCTCGAGCAGTTGCAGAGCCATCCCGGGTCCTGGCCCGAGGCGCACGCGGGCGTCGTCCGGCCCGCCTAAAGCGGGAGGTCGCCGAGCGCCGACTTCATGGAGCCGTGATCCTTCCACGCCGCGATGGCGTTCTTGGCGATCGTCATCTGGTGCACTTCATCAGCACCATCGGCGAAACGGCTCCACCTGGCTTGCTTGAGCATGTCGGCCAATGGGGTGTCGGTCGAATAGCCGAGCGCACCGTGGACTTGGATGGAACGGTCGATGATGCGCCACAAACTGTTGGCCACGAAGTGCTTGGCCATGGACACCTCCGTCTTGAACGGCAGACCGTTCTCGATGCGGAAGGCGGCGTGGAGCACCATCAGCTTGCACTGGTAGAGCTCCATGGTGGAGTCGGCGATGAGCCACTGGATGCCCTGCTTCTCGGCCAGATAGGAACCGTGGGCATACCGGTTGAGGGCCCGGTCGATCATCATCTCCAGCGCGATCTCGGCCTGACCGATCCAGCGCATGCAGTGCGCTAGCCGCGCCGGCCCGAGCCGGGCCTGCCCCAGGAGATGGCCCTGGCCGCGCCCGCCGAGCATGCTCGTGGCCGGCACCCGCAGATCCGTGATGCTGATCTCGCAATGGTTGTGGCCGCCCGACATCGTTTGGACGTCGCGCACGACCTCCCATCCCTCGGAGGGGATGTCGACCAGGAAGGCACTGTTCCCGGCCTGGGGGACCTCGGGCTGGTCTTCGGTCTTGGCGATGAGGATGGCGAACTTGGCGCCTCGCGCCCCCGATATGAACCACTTGTGGCCGTTGATCACCCATTCGTCGCCGTCCGGGTAGGCCGAGGTTTGGATGAGGGTTGGATCGCTGCCCGCCACTTCCGGTTCGGTCATGGCGAAGCAACTGCGCGCCGTGCCCTCGCAGAGAGGCCGGAGGTACTTCTCCTTCTGCTCGTCGTTGGCCCAGTGCAGAAGGGTGTGCATGTTGCCCTCGTCGGGGGCCTGGCAGTTCAGGACGAACGGGCCGATCCCCACCCGGGCCGACTCGGCAGACACCGCGGCCATAGCCGTCGGGCCCAGTCCCATGCCACCCCATTCGGGCGGCATGTGTGGCAGCCACAGCTCCCACTCCTTGGCCTTCTTTCGAAGCTCGACGATGGCCCGCACCCACGCGCCGCGATCCGCGCCGTCCGCCTCGGCCTTCTCGGACGCGGGCCGAACCTCGGACTCCAGGAACTCGCGGACCTTGAGTCGGATCGCCTCGACCTCGGGCGGGAAAGTGAAATCGATCGCCATGACCGCACGCTACCCGCCCCCGGCCCGGGTGGGCCTCTCTCGATCCACGCTCGTAGAGTTATCCGACGTGGCATCGGTCGACACCCTTCCGGAAGGTTCCGAGAAGGTACGCGTCGTACGGGACCTGTTCGACCGGATCGCCCCGCGTTACGAGCTTCTGAACCGGATCCTCACCTTTGGCATGGACCGCGGGTGGCGTCGCCGGGCGGTCGCCAGTCTCGGCTTGGCGCCCGGCGCCACGGTCCTTGATCTGGCCTGCGGCACGGGCGATCTCTGCCGGGACCTGGTGCGCGGCGGCTATCGGGCGTCGGGCTTCGATCTGTCGGCGGGCATGTTGGCGCACGCGTCGTTTCCGGCGCCGATGGTCCAGTGCGATGCTCTCGAGCTCCCGGTGGCCGCCGGCGCGAGCGACGGAGCCGTATGCGGCTTCGCGCTCCGCAACTTCGTTGCGCTGCCACCGTTCTTCGCGGAGCTGGCCCGGGTGGTGCGCCCCGGTGGCCGGGTGGCGCTGCTGGACGTGGCCACGCCGACCCTGGCGCCACTGCGGTGGGGCCACGCCGCCTACTTCGGCCATGTCGTGCCCCGGATCGGCGCACTTCTTTCCGATTCCGCCGCCTACCGCTACCTTCCGAAGTCCGTGTCCTATCTCCCACCCCCGGCCGTCATGCTCGACGACCTGCGCGCCGCCGGGTTCTCGACCGTCGAGCGCCGCCTCCTGACCGGCGGGATCACCCAGCTCATCACCGCTACCCGCCAGGCCGCTTGACGTGACCGACCTGGCCTTGCACGGCTCCCTGGTCGCCAGAACCGTTCCCCTGGACGCGGCCCAGGCCCCGGACCTGCTGGCGTGGGCCGGTGCGGACGGGCTGGTGTGGGAGCACGACGGCGCCGGCCTCGCCGGG
>CAXMLU010000887.1:0-1724 GCA_964194255.1 uncultured bacterium | reverse complement strand
GGACCCGGCGGTCGCCCCCAACCCTGTAGGGCGACCCCCGCTACCGTCTGGATGTGCGCATCGGTAAGAGGCTGGCAGCCGCTATCGGCCTCACCATGGGGCTCGTCGGGTGTGGGACTCCGGCCGCTCGGCCCACCGTCACCCCTACAACCGATATTGCGAGACCGGCCGCGAGCCCGACGACGGCAAGGCCGATGCCGCCCGCCGCGATCAGCGTCGTCGCCCGAGCCACGGGCAGCCAGGTCGGCATCTACGACTCTGCGGGCGCGCCGCGGCCGTCACGTGAGCTCGCCAGCCCGCAGCCGTCGGGTGCCCCGCTGGTTTTTCTGGTTCAGACGACAAAGGGCGACCGGCTGAACGTGCTGCTCCCGATCCGCCCCAACGGCAGCAGCGGCTGGATACGACTTGCCGAGGTAACCCTCGCTCAGCATGCGTTCCGCATCGTCGTCGAAGAGGCGGTCCACCGGATCACGGTCTACAACGGAGCCGACACCGTCGACCAAGAAGCGGTCGGCATCGGCACCAACCTCACCCCTACCCCAGGCGGCTTGTACTACACCAAAGAACTCCTGCAGCCCCCAGACCCCAACGGTCCCTACGGCCCCTATGCCTACGGCCTGTCCGGGTTCTCCAACGTCCTGAGCACCTTCAACGGCGGCGACGGCGTGATCGGCATCCACGGAACCAACGAGCCACGGCTAATCGGCCACGACGTCAGCCACGGATGCATTCGAATGAGCAACGCCGGCATCACCAAACTGGCCCACCTACTCCCACTCGGCGTACCTGTAGAGATCCGGCCCTAGGCAGCGTCCATGTGGACGTGACCGCCGGACCCCCTGCACCTCCATCGAAGATGCTCGATACCGCCGAGCGGTATGCCGCCGGTGCGAGCGAGGTGATGATCGGGCGATGGCTCGCCGAGCGAGATGCCGCGGTGACTGCTCGGGTCCGGATCACGACCAAACGGGCGCCGGCGGGCCACGCCTACATGGCTTGCCAGCCAAGCGCGAACCATGGCCGTGAGGCGGCCACGCGCTTCCCTGGCCACCCCGCGAGCATCTGGGTGCGTGAGGACTACTTCACCGAGCCCACCTTCGCCTTCTTCACCGAGCGAGTCTTCGGTCCCACGCGGCGCGACTACCTGGAAACTCAACTGACGGCCCGCAGCGAGAACAACGACAAGCAGGCCAAGCGAAGAGTCGAGGCATTGAGTCGCGCCATCGAAGACATCGACGCGAGGAAGCAACGGCCAATCCAAACGCTGGAGCGCGGCGACGACCCCGAGGGCGTGCTCCACCGCGAGGTTCGCGACCGCGTCGGCCATCTCGCCCACGAGCGCGAGGCCAAACTCGCCGACCTGGCGATCGCCGAGGCCAAGCTTGCGACTGACCACCCCTCACCCGACCTCCTCGACCAACTGCCCGCCGGTCCCGTTCTACCGGCGGCATCCGAAGCCGACCTGCGCTCGCTTTTCGATGCCTGCCGACTGAAGATCCGCTACGACCGCGCCGCGAACGTGGCGACGTTCCGCGTCGTCATCGGCACCGACACGCTCCCAGCCGTCCAGCAGGCGCTGGACAGCCTGTCACGGCCAACAGCGGCGGACGCGGGCGCACAGGGGCCGAACACGGGCGGCCAGCCCGATGCCCGCAACCACGCTGGCGCCCGCTCCCCCCGTTTCCCATCTGCTTGGCGCCCCCGGCAGGACTCGAACCTGCGGC
>CAXMLU010000886.1:0-4151 GCA_964194255.1 uncultured bacterium | reverse complement strand
GTTGATTACTCGTCTAGGCGGCGCCGGCCGCCCGGTGGTGCAGGGGGCGCGCCTGGTCGACCGGATTGACCGGATCCTCAAGGCGGGCGACCCTTCGGCCCCGCCCTCCACCAGTGCCGCCGCCCTGGAAGCGGCGCCGGACATGGGGCGTCCTCATGCCTAGCCCGACCTCGTCTCGGGGTAGCGGGGACCTCAGCTCCGGATCTTGGGCGCCCGGTCGCCGGGTGGCGGTGCGCAACCGCTTTACCGGCGGGTGGGCCGAGGGCTTCTTGATCGAGGACGGCTGCGATCCGTCTACCGAGCGCTACCGGCTCCGGCGAGTCTCGGATGATGTGGTGCTCCCGGCCACTTTCCCGGTCGCCGACCTGCGCCCCGCCTGATCTGAGCCTCCGCCCGCGGACCCGGGCACGACGCCCGTCAGCCGAACGTGAACGCTCGATACCAGGCGGCCAGCACGGCGTCGTCTCCGCTCCGCTCGACCTGGCTCAGCGTCGGGCGTTGGTACAGGGTCAGCTCGAGATCCGACACCGCCGCTCGCAGTGACAGGCGGCGAAAGGTCTGATTCGGCCCGACGGCGCTGGCCTCCCCGCTGGCCCGCTCGACCTTGGGCCCGTCAGGGGTCAGGGCGATGAGCCATTCCGCATCCCGGTCGGTCCCCTGGAGGCGCAGGGTCACGCCCTCGCTCTCGTCGCCCTCGCCGTCGCTTTGGCCGCGAGGCGCCGGCCATGCCGCGATCATCACGAAGATCTCGTCGATCCCGTCGGCGGCGAGCAGGGCGTCGATCGGTTCCGGGCGGCCCCGCGCCAACTGCGCGTCGAACCGGTGAACGGCCAGCTCGTTGGCCGCTCGGCGGGCGACAAAGCGGGCCGACTGGTCGTCTGGCGCCCACGTCCAGACGGTGGCGTCCTCGGGAGTGGCCCGCAGCTGGTCCACCAGGTGGTCGCCCAACCCGGCATACCAGTCAGGAATGTCACCCGGAGCGGGGCAGTTGGTGAACGCCGTCTTGGGGCGGCCCGTACCCTCGCACAGCACGTGGGTCCAGAACCCGCTGAACCCGCCAACGTGGTCGGCCAACCCGGTCAAGGTCCACTCGGGACAGGAGGGCACCGGCACATCGAGCGGACCGGCTCGCAGGGCGGCCGTCAACGCGTCCGTCTCCCGCGCCACGGCATCTACCAGCTGGTTGTAGTCCATGTCGGGATCGTAGGGCGGCCGTCAGCGGTCAGTAGCCGGCCGCAATGTCGACTACCCCATGAAGCGGCGCGCCGGCCCGGTAGCGGCGCACGTTCTCGACGAAGAGCTCATGCGTGCGCCTCGCCGTGTCCGGGGAGCTCCACGAGATGTGCGGGCTGATGCGCACTTTGGGATGAGAGAAAAAGGGATGTCCGGCCGGAAGCGGTTCCGGGTCGACGACGTCGAGCGAGGCCATGCCCAGATGGCCATCGTCGAGGGCGGCGAGGAGGGCCGGCTGATCGACGAGCGATCCCCGGCCAACGTTGACCAGATGCGCACCCCCTTTCATGGCCGCCAGCGTGGTAGCGTCGATCAGGTGGTACGTCTCCGGCGTCGCTGGTGCCGCGACGACCACGTGGTCGGATTGGCCGAGCAGATGGTTCAGTGATCCGGTGACATGAACGCCCTCGGTGGGGGTGGGTGTCGAGGTGCGCCGTACGGCGACGACAACCATGTCGAAGGCCAGGGCCCGCTTCGCGATCTCGGTCCCGATGGCGCCCAGCCCGATGATGCCGAGGGTGCGTCCTCGCAGCCCACCGAGGCTGGCGATGTTCCACTGTGGCGGCGGGGCGTCGACCCATGACTCCGGCAGGTGTTTCTCGAACGCGAGCATGACGGCAAGTACGAACTCGGCAATGGCGACGGAACTGGCGCCCCGTGAACACGTCAGCATCCGGTCACCTACGGCTTCGAGCGGGAATCGGTCGACGCCGGCGCCAAGCACATGGACCCAGCGCACGCTCGGCGTGAGCGCCCGTTCCAGGCTGGTCGCGTCGACGGGCAGCGTGGCGAGGATCTCTCCGCCAGCCGCAAGCGGCCCGCCGTCGAGGGCCGCGACGACAACTTCCTCGCCCGGCATGGCATGTTGCATGAAGCCGAGCAACTGGTCGCCAAAGCCGCCGACATTGACCATCACCGGGCCACGCACCCGGGCAAGATATCGCCCTGACGGCCCACTAGTTTCGACGGCCGTGTCCCGAACCGTTGCTCGCGCTTGCGTCGTATCGGTGGCCATCGTGGCCGCAGTCGTCGGTTGCAGTGGGAGCGGTGCGCCGAAGACGGCGCCGACGACGGCCATTCCGCCACCCCCACCGACAACGGTCTCGTCTCCGCCGGCGGTCGACGGGGGGCTGGGGTGCCTCGGCCCCGGTTCAGGTCGGACGACCATCGCCTGGTCCCAGCTGCACAACCCGATCTTCGCTTCGGCAGGCTCGTCAACAAAGGACGAGGTGATTCATCTCTTCGGAGGACGCTGGTATCTGCTGTTCAGCTCGGCCGCCGAGGTGGCGGGGGCGCCGGTGGGTGCCCCCGCGCACTGGAGTATCGGAAGCGCTTCGAGCACTGACCTGTCCACGTTTCCCACCCTGAAACTCTGGCCGGATCAACCCGGTACGCAGGGACTCGCCTCGCCGGATATCACGCAGCTACCCGACGGCCGATTTGTGGTCACGTACACCTCATACCCTCGGGAGACCAACGGCCAGGCAAAGATCTATTACCGAGTCTCCGCCGATCTGAGCACGTGGTCGGCGCCGAGGCGCTTGGCCAGCAACGTCCACACCGCGGCAGCGGAGCGACTCATCGATCCCGCCCTCGCCTTCCTCGCCCATGGAGTGATGCTTGGATACAAGATCGATCTTCCCGACGGCCACCAAGCCTTCGAGGTCGCTAACTCCCCGTCGGGTTCGCTCGATGGTCCCTGGACAATCGTGGGGCGACCCGACATCAGCCTGTACGGCGACACAGTCGAGAATTACCAGTTCCTTCGGATCGACGGGCAATGGCGTTTAGTTGCCTCGTCGAACACGCTTGACCAGCCCTGGATGTTCGCCCTGGGAGGTCCGCCAGAGGACCCCGCCAGCTGGCTGCACTGGACCGGCGGATACGAGCTCAACATCCCGGACGAGGACTGGGAGCACGCGACGGGCCGCACCGGGGTCAACTACGAACACGCCAACTCGGCGTATCTGTGCGATGCCCGTACCCTCGACGGCCATTTCTACTTGCTGTTTTCCGGAACCACCGAGCTGACCACCTACGGGGGGACCGGCCACAACTCGATCGGCATCGCCCGGTCGACGGACCTGATCCACTGGCAAGTGCCGTGATCGGTCGGTAGGCGTAGCCTTGCCGATCTCATGTCGAACTTCCACGTCCACCGGTCCAGCCCGGCCAAATCGGGACCTCCCCCGGACGGGAAACGCCCGCCGCCGCCGTCAAAGCCGGCGCCCCCGTGGATGCACACCCTGTGGGTTGTCGGGCTGCTGCTGACGCTGCTCATCCTTTTTGCCCCTAGCTCCACGACCAAGACCACCTCATTCACCTACAGCGATTGGCGTAGTCAGATCGACGCCAACCAGATCAAGACCGCCACCATCGACCCATCAGGGAAGGTGACGGGAACGTTCGTGAAGGGCGGCAAATACAGCTCGCGTATCCCGACCGCCATTCGCGACGATGCTCTAGCGGCTGAACTGGCCCAGCATCACGTGACCGTCAAGGCGGTCGGCAACTCGACCAGCTTCCTGAGCGTGATCGGGGGCCTCCTACCCTTTATCCTCCTGCTCGGCATCTACCTGTGGATCAGCCGGCGCGCCACCCGGCAACTGACGGGCGGCATCATGGGCATCGGCGCGTCCAAGGCGAAGGTGTATGACGAGGAGCGACCGACCACGCGGTTCAGCGATGTGGCCGGTTACGAAGGAGCCAAGCGTGAGATCGCCGAAGTGGTCGACTTCCTGAAACATCCGGACCGGTATACGGCGGCCGGCGCGGTGGGCCCCCGTGGCGTGTTGATGGTGGGACCGCCCGGCACAGGCAAGACGCTCATGGCCCGAGCGGTCGCCGGCGAGGCCGACGTCCCGTTCTTCGCCCTTACCGGATCGAGCTTCGTCGAGATGTTCGTCGGCGTCGGCGCC
>CAXMLU010000885.1:0-6551 GCA_964194255.1 uncultured bacterium | reverse complement strand
CCGGCGCTCCCACCGCCACGCCCCCCGTCGCTCCTGCAAGCCCGCGTTGTACAGCTCGCACTGCACCCTCAACCGCTCCTCAAGGCCCCGGCGCTGACTGGCCGTCGGGCTCAACAAGTAGCGGAACGAGCGGCAAAACGATATCACCGACATCGTACCAGGGGGCTATGACAATCAAACTCACCCACTACTCGATTGTGGGCATCGCGGTAGGATCGACGGCATATGGGGGGCGGTGTCGCGCTCTCGACGGCGTCGTCACCTCGCCGGCTCCGAGATGGAGGTCCCACGATGGCCAAGCTGATCCGGGCAGCGCTGCTCCAGACAAACTGGACCGGCGACAAGTCGTCCATGATCGACGAGCATGAACAGCAGGCTCGAGAGGCCGCCGCACAGGGCGCCCAGGTGGTCTGCTTCCAAGAGCTCTTCTACGGTCCGTACTTCTGCCAGGTCCAGGACGCGGCGTACTACGAGTACACGGAAGAGATCCCGGGCGGGTCCACGACCAAGCGATTTCAGTCGGTGGCCAAGGAGCTGGGCATGGTCATCGTGCTGCCGATGTACGAGGTAGAGCGTCCCGGCGTCTACTTCAACACCGCCGCCGTGATCGATTCCGACGGTACATACCTCGGAAAGTACCGGAAACAGCACATTCCCCAGGTCAAGGGCTTTTGGGAAAAATTCTACTTCCGGCCGGGCAACGGTGGCTATCCCGTGTTCGACACCGCCGTGGGGAAGGTCGGCGTGTACATCTGCTACGACCGCCACTTCCCTGAGGGATGGCGGGCCCTGGGCCTCAACGGCGCCGAGTTGGTGTTCAACCCATCGGCCACAAGCCGGGGCTTGTCGTCCTACCTGTGGCAACTCGAACAGCCGGCGGCGGCCGTCGCCAATGAGTATTACATCGGAGCCATAAACCGGGTGGGGGTGGAGCCGCTCGGCGACGACGACTTCTACGGCACCAGCTACTTTGTCGATCCCGAAGGCAAGCTGGTGGGCGAAGCGGCCGACGGCTACAAGCCCGAGCTGGTCGTGCGTGACCTCGATATGGACCTGCTGCAAACGGTGCGGGACCGGTGGCAGTTCTATCGGGACCGCCGCCCGGAGGCCTACGACGACCTGACGAGGGGTTGAGCGACCGTGGCCACCACGCTGATCTCCAATGGAACTGTCCTGAGCTCGTCGGGCGCATCCGTTGCTGACGTTCTCATCGACGGCGAGACGATAGCTGCGCTACTGGCGCCAGGCGAGGCCGTCACGCTGGGCATCACCGCAGACCGCACCATCGACGCAGCCGGGAAGTACGTCATCCCCGGGGGCATCGACGTCCACACCCACATGGAGCTTCCGTTTGGCGGTACCTTCGCCTCGGACACCTTCGAGACGGGTACTCGGGCGGCGGCGTGGGGCGGCGTCACGACCATTGTCGACATGGCCGTTCAGCGCTACGGCGAGAACGTCCACGAGGGATTGGCCGAATGGCACCGCAAGGCCGAGGGCAATTGCGCCATCGACTACGGCTTCCACCAGATCGTCGGTGGCGTTGACGAGGAAAGCCTCAAGGCCATGGACTACCTCGTGGACCACGAAGGAGTGACGAGCTTCAAGCTGTTCATGGCTTACCCCGGCGTCTTCTATTCCGACGACGGCCAGATCCTGCGGGCGATGCAGAGGGCTTCCGACAACGGCGCAGTGATCATGATGCACGCGGAGAACGGCATCGCCATCGATGTCCTGGTCGGCCAGGCTTTGGCACGGGGCGAGACGGACCCCAAGTACCACTCCGTGACTCGTCCGTCGATCCTCGAAGGCGAGGCGACATCTCGCGCCATCGTGCTGGCCGAGGCGGCCGGCAACGTACCTCTCTACATCGTCCACATGTCAGCGGCCGAGGCGCTCGACGCGGTCGCCGAGGCTCGCCACGATGGCCGCAACGTGTTCGCCGAGACGTGCCCGCAGTATCTCTACATGACGCTCGAGGACCATCTGGCCAGGCCGGGGTTCGAGGGCGCCAAGTACGTTTGCTCCCCGCCTATCCGCTCGAAGCATGACCGCCGGCACCACCACGCCGACCTCTGGAAGGGCCTGCGAGTCGACGAGTTGGCCATCGTGTCCACCGATCACTGTCCGTTCTGCATGAAGGACCAGAAGGAACTCGGCATCGGCGACTTCTCCAAGATCCCCAATGGGATCGGCGGCGTCGAGCACCGCATGGACCTCATCTACCAGGGCGTCGTCACGGGCCAGATCAGTCTCACCCGATGGGTGGACACGTGCTGTACGACGCCAGCGCGGATGTTCGGGATGTACCCCAAGAAGGGAGTCATCGCCCCAGGCTCCGACGCCGACGTGGTCGTCTACGATCCCAGCGCCAAGACCCGCATCGGTGTAGATGCCAGCCATCACATGAACATGGACTACTCGGCATGGGAAGGCACGGTCATCGACGGTGGCGTTAGTACCGTCCTCTCACGCGGCGCGGTGGTGATCGAATCGGGCGCCTACGTCGGCACGAAGGGGCATGGGCAGTACGTCAAGCGCGGACTGTCGCAATATCTCATGTAGACCCACCCTTTCTCCGAACTCCCACCGCCCGCGACCCGCGACCATCGAGATTGTTGAAGGAGAACAGATGAAACGCATTTCCCACTGGATCAACGGTGCGGTCGTCAATGGAACTTCGGGGCGCTCGGGGCCGGTGTGGAACCCCGCGACCGGCGAGCAGCAGGCCGAAGTGGATTTCGCTTCAGCGGACGAGATCGACCGGGCGGTCGACGTGGCCCGGATGGCGTTGAGGTCGTGGCGAGCCACATCGCTTTCTGGGCGGGCCGAGGTCATGTTCCGCGTTCGGGAGCTGATCGACGCCAACCGCAAGGAAATCGCGTCGCTGCTCACGGCCGAACACGGCAAGGTGCTTGCGGATGCCCTCGGCGAGGTGGCCCGCGGGCTGGAGAATATCGAGTTCGCCTGCGGGATCCCGCACCTGTTGAAGGGTGGATACTCCGAGCAGGCATCGAGTGGCGTCGACGTCTACTCGATTCGCCAGCCTCTTGGCGTAGTGGCCGGCATCACGCCGTTCAACTTCCCGGCCATGGTCCCCATGTGGATGTTTGCCAACGCCATCGCCTGCGGAAACACGTTCGTACTCAAGCCTTCGGAGAAGGATCCGTCGCCGTCGCTCTTCCTCGGCGAGCTACTGAAGTCAGCTGGTCTGCCTGATGGTGTGTTCAATGTGGTTCAGGGCGACCGCGTCGCCGTTAACCGCATACTCGAACACCCGGACATCGCGGCCGTCTCGTTCGTGGGCTCGACTCCGATCGCCAGGTATGTCTACGAGACCGGAACCAAGGCCGGGAAACGGGTACAGGCCCTCGGCGGGGCAAAGAACCACATGGTTGTGTTGCCCGACGCCGACATCGATATGGCGGCGGATGCGGCCGTCTCGGGGGCTTACGGCTCGGCCGGCGAGCGGTGCATGGCGATCTCCGTCGTAGTCGCCGTGGGTGGCGTCGCGGATCCGCTTGTCCAGGCCATCCAGCAGCGCGTGCCCAATCTGAAGATCGGTCCGGGCACCGAGCCCGACAACGAGATGGGCCCATTGATCACCCGAGAACACCGCGACAAAGTGGCGAGCTATGTTGACCGCGGTCGTGAAGAGGGAGCCACCGTCGTCGTCGATGGTCGCGACCAGCCCACGCCTAGTGAAGGCTTTTTCCTCGGAGTGTCGCTCCTTGATCACGTCACCGCCGACATGGCTTGCTATCGCGACGAGATCTTCGGCCCGGTGCTGTCGGTCGTGCGGGTGGGAACCTACGACGAGGCGCTAGCGCTGGTGAACGACAACCCGTATGGCAACGGCACGGCAATCTTCACTCGTGACGGCGGCGCGGCCCGTGCGTTCCAGTTCGACTGCAACGTGGGCATGGTTGGAATCAACGTCCCTATCCCGGTCCCCGTCTCCTACTACAGCTTCGGTGGCTGGAAGGGCTCGTTGTTCGGTGACACCCACATGTACGGGCCAGAAGGAATCAACTTCTACACGAGGGGCAAGGTCGTCACCAGCCGCTGGCCGGATCCGGCCACCTCCAAGGTCGATCTCGGTTTCCCCGAGGTACGCTGAATGGACTTCGGCGTCGTCCTACAGACAAACCCGCCGGCGTCACGCGTCGTCGAGTTGGCGCGCCAAGCCGAGCTTTTCGGCTTCAGCCACGTGTGGACGTTCGATTCGCATCTGCTGTGGGAAGAGCCGTTCGTCATTTACAGCCAGATCCTGGCCGCGACCCGGCACGTGACGGTGGGTCCGATGGTCACCAACCCGACGACCCGCGACTGGACCGTGACGGCATCGCTCTTCGCCACGCTCAATGAGATGTTCGGCAACCGTACGGTGTGCGGGATTGGCCGAGGTGACTCGGCGGTTCGTGTCACCAATGGTCGCCCGTCAACGCTTGCCACCCTTCGCGACGCCGTCCACGTGATCCGCGAGCTCGCTAACGGTCGGGAGGTGGAGTACCGGGGCTCGACGCTGCGTTTCCCTTGGGGGCTCCGAAGCCAGTTGGAGGTCTGGATCGCGGCGTACGGACCCAAGGCGCTGCAGCTGGCCGGCGAAGTGGGCGACGGGTTTATCCTCCAGCTGGCCGACCCCGACATCGTCGCGTGGACCGTCGGGGCGGTGCGCAAGGCGGCCGAGGAAGCGGGCCGCAACCCTGACGACCTCAGGATCTGCGTGGCCGCTCCGGCCTACGTCGGCGAGGACCTCGAGCACATGCGTGACCAGTGCCGATGGTTCGGCGGGATGGTCGGCAATCACGTCGCCGACCTCGTATCCCGTTACGGCGACAACGGGGTGGTGCCTACTGCGCTGACCGAGTACATCAGGGGCCGCGAGGGGTACGACTACAACGAGCACGGGCGGACGGGCAATACCCACACGACGTTCGTGCCCGATGAGATCGTCGATCGCTTTTGCATCGTCGGACCGGTCGAGCACCACGTCGCTCGACTCGAGGAACTGAGGGGCTTGGGCGTCGATCAGTTCGCCATCTACCTGCAACACGATGGCAAGGAGCGCACCTTGCGGGAGTACGGAGAGAGCATCATGCCCGCAGTTGCGGACCACATGCGGGCTCGGTCCTGACAGCCGATGCGCGTCCCACAACTCGGAGGGAATGATCTGGCGCGAGTCCGCCGGCTTGGGATGCTCGTCCTCGCCATGGTGCTTTTTGCCCTCGCGTGGGAGATCTACAAGGTCGTTGGCCCCGCCCAGGGAGCGAGGATTTTTGGCTCGCGCCTCCTGCCCAGGGCCGACAACGGTGACATGCCTCACGTCTGGGACGTCCTTCGCCGGCTCGCCCGCCCCGAGACTCGGGGAACGAGCCGCACCGTTGCATCGGTTGTCGCCGCCGGCGCCTGGTATACGTTCCGGGTGGCCACCGCCGGCCTCCTGGTCGGAGTCGTCGTCGGTCTCGCCCTCGCCGTCGCCATGTCCCGGTTCGGGATCATCGAGCGTGGCCTCCTGCCCTATGTGATCATCTCGCAGACCGTCCCGCTCATCGCTCTCGCCCCTCTTGTGGTCAGCTGGGGAGGTCGGCTTCAGATCGGCCCGGTCACCTGGAGGCGCTGGATGTCGGCCGCCGTGATCAGCGCGTTCCTCGCCTTCTTTCCCGTCGCCGTCGGGGCGTTGCGCGGGCTCAAGTCCCCTGACCCTGCTTCGTTGGAGCTGATGGACTCCTACGCGGCTTCATGGCGCCAGACAACCCTGAAGCTCCGCTTTCCTGCCGCTGTCCCGCACCTCGTGCCGGCACTGAGGCTGGCGGCCTCCGCGGCGATCGTTGGCACCGTCGTCGCCGAGATCTCGGCCGGACTGAAGGGTGGCGTCGGCCGCCTGATCCTCGAGTACTCCCGTGAATCCACATCGGACCCGGCCAAGGTCTTTACCGCCGTCATAGGTGCCGTCGTGCTCGGTCTGTCGATGGCCGGACTCATCGGAGTGCTCGACCACACCTTGATGCGCCACCGCCCCAGAGAGGACCGCGCGTGACGGCACCTCTGCCCGTGGTCATGACCAGTGTCGGCAAGGTGTTCAACCGCGGCAAGTCCACCCAGGTAGACGCGGTCGCCGACATCGACCTCTCGATCGCGGCGAGCGAGTTCGTGTCCATCATCGGACCTTCGGGCTGTGGCAAGAGCACGCTTCTGCGCCTGATAGCGAACCTCACCGAGCCGTCCAGCGGCAGCGTGCTGGTAAACGGCAAGTCGGCCCACCAGGCTCGCCTCGACCAGGACTATGGCATGGCCTTCCAGCAGTCCAGCCTGTTCGACTGGCGCTCGGTGGCCAAGAACATCGAGTTGCCGCTCGAGCTGCGGGGATGGGACAAGCGTCGCCGGCGCGACCAGGCGGTGGCCATGCTCGACCTAGTGCAGCTACGGGACTTCGCTGATCACTATCCGTGGGAGCTGTCCGGCGGCATGCAGCAGCGGGTAGCGATCGCGCGCGCCCTGGCGTTGGAACCCCGCCTCCTCCTGATGGACGAGCCGTTCGGGGCGCTCGA
>CAXMLU010000884.1:0-2225 GCA_964194255.1 uncultured bacterium | reverse complement strand
TACGCCGACGGCGGCGGAGAGGCGGGCGAGGGTGGCCAGGCTCGGCGACGCCTGGGCATTCTCGATCTTGGAGAGCATGCCCTTCGAAATGCCGCTCTCATCGGCCAACTGGCCCACGGTGAGCCCGAGCTCCTGTCGGTACTCGCGGACCCGTCGGGCGATGGCCAGGTGCAGCTCCCCTTCCAGGGTGCTGGGATCTCCTGGCCCGATGGTCGGCTCGTCCCCGCCGGTGTCGACGTTCACCATCCGCACAGTACGCCGATGCCGGCCGCGGTCGAGGCCACAACGTCGGGCCTGCTACCTTCGGCCATGCTCGCACTCGTCCTCCAGCACATCTCCTGCGAGCCGCCAGGGGCGTTCGAAGAGGTGTTGATCGCGCACGCAGCCCGCATCCGCAGAGTGGAGATCGACGAAGGTGAGGCGCTCCCCGACTGGCGGGAATTCGACCTCATCGTCGCCATGGGCGGTCCGATGGGCGCCTATCAGGTCGACGATTTTCCCTGGCTGCCGGCGGAGCGGACCCTGCTCGGCGCGGCGGCCTCCGCCGGTCGAGCGTGCCTGGGCGTCTGCCTCGGTGCTCAACTTCTGGCGGCCAGCATCGGCGGGCGCGCCTACCCCGGTCCCGCCCCCGAAGTTGGCGTCATGGATGTTGACCTCACCGAGGCGGGCCAGACCGATGCGGTGACGTCGGCACTGCCGACGAGGTTCCGTGCTCTGCAGTGGCACGGCGACACCTTCGATCTGCCTGATGATGCGGTCGTACTGGCCTCGTCACCGGCCTACGCGCATCAAGCCTTCCGGTGGCGCAACGCGATCGGGCTGCAGTTCCACGTCGAAGTCACGCAAACCATGGCGGACGAATGGGCTCGCGTTCCTGCGTACGCCGCCTCGCTCGAGGCGACGCTTGGTCCGGGCGCGCTTCCTTCCTTGCTGGCCGATGTCTCATCCGAGGTGAACGCCATGAACGAGAGCGCCAAGTCGCTGTTCGAGCGCTTCCTGAAAGTGAGCGGCCTCGTTCGCTGATGGCTCAGGGCCTCACCCACGGGGACATGGCCAGGTCGGTTTGGGCGCCTATGGCGGCGGCCACGGTGTTGCGCAACAGCCATATGTCAGTGATCGGCCCCACGCCGCCGGGCACGGGCGTGATGGCGGAGGCTCGCTCGGCCACGCTGGGGAAGTCCAGATCGCCTACGAGGGAGACCTTGCCCGAGGTCGGGTCCTCGACCGGATTGATGCCGACGTCAACGGCGATGACGCCTTCCCTTACCATGTCGCCCGTGATCAGTCCGGCCACGCCGGCCGCGACGATTAAGATGTCGGCGCTGCGCGTGACCTGGGGCAACCGGCCGGCGTCGAAGGTGTGCCGGTGCGCAGACACCACGGTGGCATTGCGCTCAAGGCCGAGCCAGAGGGCGGGCTTGCCGACGTTATGTGAGCGCCCGACCAGGACGATCGTTCGGCCGTCGTAGTAGGACGCCGGATCCTCTCCGATCGACTTGACGTGGGCATCGAGGAGGTAGAAACACGCCGCCGGCGTGGACGGTATGTAACGAGGCTGGCCCTGGGCCAAGAGCCCGGCGTTGATGGGATGTACCGCCTCGATGTCCTTGGCGGGGTCGAGCATCTTGTAGAGGTCGACCTCGGGCACCTGGGGGGGCATCGGTCGCAGGATGAGGATGCCCGTTATCCTCGGGTCGGCGTTGAGTTTGCCGATCATCGCCTGCACGTCGGCCAACTCGACATCGGCCCCGAGCCGTTCGGCGACGAACCGACATCCCAGGTTTTCGGCCAGGCGCCGGACCCTTCGCTCGTACGCACCCGCCGCGTAATCGTCGCCGACCAGGATGGTGGCCAGGCCGGGCCGCGCCCCCGACGCCTGGGCGAGGTAAAGCTCGCCGGCCACCCGCGCCCGCAGCTCGGCCGCCAGCTTCTGCCCATCAATTACCAAAGCGGACACCGGCACCTCGTCCTTCCTGCCAGGCGGTCTCGCCACCCTACCCAAAGGAACTCAGGTGGAGTTTTGTCGGCTTGTGTCCGGATGAGAGGCCTTCGCGTGACGGGCATTTGACGTGGAGCGCGGCCGGAGGCACACGGTGGGCGCAGGATGGGCGCGTTTACGAGGCGTTAATACTCATCCTTGTGTCCCAACGCGCTACGTCACATACTGTGGCTACATCGGTCAACCCGAGCGGGTTGTCCAGAGTGGACCGGGGGGAACCGTGTCT
>CAXMLU010000883.1:0-1882 GCA_964194255.1 uncultured bacterium | reverse complement strand
GTCTACGACCTCGCCTCCCACCACCGCCCCGCCGACGACTGCCCCGCCAACCACCGTTCCACCGGCTATCGCGCCGCCCACGACAGCTGCGCCGGCCACCTCGCCACCGACCACCGGTCGCTCAACGGTGGCCGCCGTATCGGTGACCCCGTCGGGCCTGGCCCGCACCGGTGCACACCGGGTCATCGGTCTGGCCGAGACGGGTGCCGCCCTGATGGCCGCGGGCCTGCTCGTCGTGCTCGGGACGGCGCGGCGCCGCTCCCGCCGGTGATCGCCCGCGGTCGTTAGCCGTAGACGGCCCGGACCAGCGCCGCCGCCGGTTCCCGGGGATCGGGCGGTGACCCTGGCACCCAGGCCGTCGCCCACATGACGCTTGTCGCCTTCCAGGCGTAGCACACCGCCTGCAGGGTGCGGCCCTCGTCCTGACAGACCACCGCCCCTTCGCCGACTCCCGCCACCGGCCACTGCCAGGTATGGCGGGAGGCGAGTGCATCGACGATGCCCTGCATCGTGGATGCCAGGCTGGCCAGGATCGCCGGCTTGCCGTTGTGGATCTCGAATTGCCAGTTCCCTCTGCCGTCGATGCCTGCGGCTCGCCAGATCTGGGACTCGGCACCGTCCTCCGTCGCGAGCGAGGTCAAGGGGACGGCGACGACCGCGGAGAGCCCGGTGACCGACGGTGGCCAGGCGAGCGTGGTCAGCGGGTGCGCGGCGGCCACCTCGGAGCCCACCCGTTGCACGCCTTGCTGTATGGAAGTGGCCGCGTCGCGCGCGGTCTGGCCGAAGCGAGTTTTCCAGTCGGACACGCCGGCCAGCCTAGGCCGTCAGGCTGGCTGCGACCGCTGCAGGGTCACGGCCTCGGCCAGCGGCCGTCGTTGCGCCGCGGTCCCGGGCGGGTATCCATCCTTTAGTAGTCCGAATGGGGGGTTGATGTCCTAGTCCGGCGGTCTGCTCGTTAAGTGAGCCGACCAGCGGCCGAGGGAAAGGGGGAGTGCAATTCGCCAACCGCCTGTTCACACGGATGCCACCCCTTCGCCGTCTCTCCGCGGTGATCTCGGAGGTGGGCGTCACCGGTGCCGCCCTGGCGGTGTTGGCCCGGCTTGGCTTGGTGGGGACACTGCCCATCCAGACGATTCTGGCTCTCCTCTTTGTCGGGGCCGTCGCCAGCCTCTTGGCCGGGGCCCGCTGGAAGGTCGGCTGTACCTCCGTCCAACTCCATTTGCGCGTCGCCGTAGCGATGGCCACGACCACGGCCGTGGTCTACGCCATCGGTTGGGGTCCGACCCTCGCGGTGGGCTACATCGTGGTGGCCACGGAGCAGATACGCGAGTTCGGCTCTAGCGCGTGGCGTCCAGCCGCCATCTGGACGGTTGTCGGCGTCGTCGCCGGCCAGATCGCGGTGACCTGGGGCCTCGTGCCCTCCTATGTGCGAACGCCCCAGGTGCACGGCCTGGCCGCCCTTCCCACCCTGGCGCTGATCTTCATCATCCGGGCCCTGGGCCTGAAGACGGCTGAGCTTGAAGCCGAGGCCGACCAGCGGGCCCAGGCCGAGGAGACGGCTCGCCGCGGCGAGCACCGCTTCCGCGCCCTCGTGCAGAACTCGTCCGACGTGGTGACCGTCGTTGATGCCACCGGGAAGATCACCTACGTGAGCCCGAGCATCGAGCGGGTCCTCGGCTACAAACCCGAGGACTACATGCGATCAAGTGGCGCATGGATCCACCCTGAGGACGTCGATGCACTCGTATCGTTGGGCTGCCTGCGCGCCCAGGGATACCTCTTTTCCGTACCCGTCCCCGACGCCGCCGCCGAAGCGCTCCTCGACCAGCGCCCACCACTGGTCACGCCGCCGGTCCCCGCCAGTCTCGGTTCCCGTCCCGGC
>CAXMLU010000882.1:0-3611 GCA_964194255.1 uncultured bacterium | reverse complement strand
AGATGTGTATAAGAGACAGAGCCAACGGCCCGCAGTCGCCCCACCGGCTGGCCGAGCCGACGGCCACCGTCGAAGAGGTCGACTTCCCGACCGCCGCCGCCCTTGGTGGCAACCCGGGCCGCCACCGGAATCAGCGGTTCGACCCCAAGCGCCAACCACGCGGCCATCGGACGTGACCTGGCCAGCCGGCTGAAGGTCAAGGTCGGCGACCCGATCGTCGCGTACGCCTACCGCCAGGAACTGCACCTGACCGTGTCGCGGATCCTGCCTCGCGTGGGGGTGGCCGGGTTCAACCTCGGTACGGGCGGCCGCAACACCTTCGGGTCCGGATCGAGTTCGTTCACCGTCTTCGTCGCTCCCGGAACACTGGCCGGCGTGGCCGCGGCCGCTCCGTCCGGCGGCACTCCCCTACCGACTCCCCAGCAGTACCTCGCGGTCGGCAACCGGGGCGGGGTCATCGCCGGTGCACTGCGCAGCGACAGGGTCAACGCCGAGATCCAGGCCGCCGTCGGCCCCTCGGGCGCCAAGGTCCTGTTGATCAAGCATGATCTGTTGAAGTCCGCGGACGACGCCGGCAAGTCGTTCACCCAACTTTTCAACACGCTCGGGTTTTTCGGCGTTCTCGCCGGCCTCCTGCTCCTCGTCAACATCTTCGTGATGCTGGCGCAGGAACGGAAGACGGAGATGGGCATGATCCGCGCCGTGGGCCTTCGCCGAGGCGGATTGGTCGGCTCCTTCTCCCTCGAGGGCTGGATGTACTCGTTGGGATCGGCGGCCTTGGGCACGCTGGCAGGCATCGGTGTCGGCCGGCTCATCGTGGTCGTGGCGCGGGGCATCTATTCGCACGGCTCAGGAGGGCTCGAGCTGAGCTTCAGCGCCCCGCTGCGCAGCATCCAGGCGGGATTCACGTTTGGCTTCGTGATCTCGCTGGTCACAGTCCTGCTCACCTCCGTCTTCATCAGCCGCATGAACGTCATCCGGGCCATCCGCGATCTCTCCGAGCCGGTCAACTCTCGGCACCGGATGGTGTCGGCCCTGGTCGGATTGGTGGCGTTCCTTGCCGGTGCCTTGATCACCGTGGCCGGGATCACGGGGAAATCCGCCGGGTTGACCCTGATCGGGCCGCCCCTCGCCCTCCTCGGTGCCGTGCCCGGGCTTCGTCGCCTGGGGCTGCCGCGCCGTCCGCTGGTCTCGGCCGCCTGCTTTTTCTCGCTCTTCTGGGAGATCGCCGCCTTTGATCTCATCCGCAGCGCGTTCCATCGCGGCGGCATCACCATCTTCCTGATCCAGGGGCTCATTCTGGTGGCCGCCGCCGTCATCCTTGTCTCCCAGAACCAAGACGTCATCGGCGCGTTCCTCCGAGCCGCCGGCGGCGGCGCCAGCAACATGTCGCTCAACCTCGGCCTGGCCTACCCGCTGGCCAAGCGATTTCGCACGGGAATGATCCTCGCCATGTACTCCCTGGTGGTGTTCACCCTGACCTTCCTCGTCGTGTTCAGCCATCTCTTCGGTAGCCAGGTGGGCAAAGTCACCCAGCAGATCTCGGGCGGGTTCACCTTGGTCGCACCGTCCAACGAAGCCAACCCGATTCCGGTTGACGCGGTGAAGGCACGCCCCGACGTCAGCGTGGTGGCCGCCCTGTCGACCACCGTTGGAGAGTGGCGTTCTTCCACGGCCGGTACGGACTTCAAGGACTGGCCGACCGGAACCTACGACGCAACCTACGTGAACGCAGGGACATCACAGCTCAACAAGCGGGCGCCCGGCTATCCCAACGACATGGCGGTGTACAGCGCCCTGCTCCAGGATCCTCGCGCCGTCATCATCACGCCCGACTTTCTCCGCAGCGGTGGGGGCCCCCCGAGCCGCGAAACGGGTGTGGGCGACGCCGTAATGTTGCGCGATCCGCAGTCCGGGCGGGCGAGTGAACTGCACGTGGTAGCCGTCACCAAAGATCTGGCCAACCAGAACCTCGCCCTCGTGTCACCGATCACCCTGCAGGCCGTGTTCGGTCGCATGGTGCCGAACCTGCTGTACGTCAAGACCAAGCCTGGCGTCGACGCGCAACGGGTGGCCGATCAGCTCAACGGTCAGTTCGTCGCCAGCGGGCCGGACGCCAACTCGTTCGCACGGATCGTGACCGACCGGCTAACACAACAGCAACAGTTCTTCCACCTGATGCAGGGCTACATGGCGCTCGGATTGTTGGTGGGGATCGCCGGGCTGGGTGTGGTCATGGTTCGGGCCGTACGAGAGCGGCGCCGCCAGATCGGGATCCTGCGCTCGCTTGGCTTCAGCGGGGTGGCCGTGCGGCGGGCCTTCGTCGCCGAGTCGAGTTTCGTGGCTCTGGAGGGCATCGGCATCGGGGTGGCCCTCGCCCTCGTCGTCTCGTGGCGGCTGGTGACGAATTCGTCGTTCGGCGACAACCTCGCCTACAGCATCCCGGTGACCGGTCTGGCCGTGCTCATCGGAGCCACGCTCGTGGCCTCGCTCATTGCCACCAGCGCTCCCGCCATTCAAGCCTCCCGGATCCGCCCTGCCGTCGCCCTGCGCCTCGCCGACTAGCCCGCCGGGCCTTCGCGCCGCCCGCGCCGCCGCGCGGGCGCAAACCTCCGCCACAGCCGCCGGGCGCAAACCGCCCAAATCATCGTCTGGCGCTCCTGGCGAAGTCTGACGCTCGGGGCGGACCAAATACTGCCCGCCACGGGTGCCAGATTCTGCTGCGGGCGCCAGAGGCAGATTTGTCCGATCGGCGCGGGCTCAGGCTTTGGGGCCGAGCAGCTCCTCGATGTTGTCGAGCATGCGGGCCGTGCAGCCGGACATCTCGACGGGTGGCACTAACTCCACGACGCGGTCGGCCAGGGCCATGAACGCGTCGCTGGCGGCACCGGCGGTCAGCACGGCCGGCTCGCCGGCGTCGCCGCCAGCCGCAACCGACGGCTCGAGCGGGATGCGGCCGACCAGCGGAACGCCGAGCGCGGCGGCCAGTCTGTCTCCGCCACCGGACCCGAAGAGGGCGTAGGACGTCCCGTGCTCGCACGTGAACGCGCTCATGTTCTCGATCACGCCCACGACCCGGAGGTAGCCCTTGCGGGCCATGTCTGCCGCCCGGGCGGCCACCTTCTGGGCGGCCAGCGCTGGCGTGGTCACGATGAGCATCTCGGCGCGGGGCAGCATGCGAGCCAGCCCCATCTGCACATCCCCGGTCCCCGGGGGCATGTCAATCAACAGATAGTCCAGGTTGCCCCACGCCACATCCTCGACGAAGTGCTGCACGGCGCGATTGAGCAGGAGCCCACGCCAGAGAATGGCCTGATCCTCACCCGCCAGAAACCCCATCGACAGCACGTGCAGGCTTCCATCGCCGACCTTCTTGACGACGGGATGCATCTCCCACCGCTCGGCCGTCCCCTCGACCTCGATGAGCCCGTCCATGCCCAGCATGCGCGGGACGCTGAAGCCCCAGATGTCGGCGTCGAGCACGCCAACGGCGTGCCCCCTCTGAGCCAGCGCCGTGGCCAGGTTCACCGTGACGCTCGACTTGCCCACGCCCCCTTTCCCCGAAGCCACGGCGAGGAGACGGGTGGTCACCGGGATGCTCGTGGCGGGGG
>CAXMLU010000881.1:0-1654 GCA_964194255.1 uncultured bacterium | reverse complement strand
CTCGCCATCGACATCACCGAGTGGCGGGCCTGGTCAGCCGGATGAGTTCCTCGACAACGGCGTCCCGGACGGCATCGAGGCTCGGGCTCGGCGTCGCATCGGCCGGATCGACGGACAGGGTGACGATGCTGCCGCCCGCCTGGGGAACAACGGAGAACGTACAGAAGCATGGGGTGGGCGCCTCCAAATACGCTTCGAGGCGGTATGGCTCGTCGGCGGCCAGCACCTCGCCCAGGATGCGGCAGGCAACGATCAGGACTTCGCAGGTCTCGGCCGGGAGAGCGTCAACCTCGAAGACCGCCTCAGGCGAAGGATCGGATGTCGCCAGCGAGAGTTCGGCAGTCGCCTGTTCGAACGCGGTGTTGACCTGAGCCATGGCCTCCGATCCGCGGTCCTCGCCGAGGTCCGGGTGCAACGTCTTGGCCAGACGTCGCCGGGCGGCCCGCAGCTCCTGAAGCGACGCGCCGGGGTCTACACCGAGCAGCCAATAGGGATCCGCGCTCTCTTTGGTCATGTGTTCTGGGCGGTCATTCCACCGTCGACCACCAGTACGGCCGCATTGATGTACGAGGAGGCGGGCAGTACCAGGCTGAGCGTGGCATGGGCCACCTCCTCCGGCTCGCCGTAGCGGCGCAACGGCACCCGGCGGCGGGCGAACTTGCGCTTGGCCTCGTCCGAGATGGCCGCGGTCATTCCGGTATGGATCGGTCCTGGACACACGCAGTTGACGGTGACTCCCCGAGCACCGAGTTCGACAGCAAGTGCGCGGGTCAACCCAATGACGCCATGCTTGCTCGCCGTGTAGGGGCTGATGTACGCAGTGGCCCCAAGACCCTCCGTCGATGCGATGTTGACGATCCGGCCTCCCTCCCCGCGGTCGAGGAGGTGAGGCAGACAGGCGCGAATCATGCGGGTGTAGGCGGTGAGGTTCACGTCCAGCGTGCGCGACCACGCCACCTCGAAACCGTCCTGGTCGACCGGCGCGGGGATGCTCACACCTGCATTGTTGACGAGGATGTCGATCCCACCGAAGTGGGCCGCCATCGCCTCCACCGCCGCCACCACGGCGTCGCCGTCTGTGACATCAACCGCCCATCCGGCCACGTCGCGGCCCGTAGCGGCTATCTCGGCGACAACGCGATCGACGCCGTCAGCAGTCTGGTCGACGACCGCCACCTTCGCACCCTCATCTGCGAACAGGTGAGCAGTGGCGCGACCCATGCCGCTGGCCCCGCCGGTTACGACCGCCGTTTTGCCGGCGATGGAACGGCTCCGTGTCGTCAGCCTCGGCATGGCGGAAACCTAGTGCTCCGGATCAGCTCGCCTACCCCACCCGCCTCGGCGCGCCTCCGCCCGGGAATTCTTGCCTCAACAGATCGGCCAAGGGTGCCGATATCCGAACAGCAGCCCCGCCTCTGCTTCCGCGGGTCGGTCCTGGAGGTCACCCTCATGCGACGCTTTGCCTTGCCCATCGCCCTGTTCGCCGTCCTCGGCATCGGCGGACTCACCGCCTTTCCGGCGTTAGCCATGCCGCCGGGCCCACCTCCCACCAACAGCGGACCCTACGGCGGCTACGGGCTGTGGCTGGGGACCTGTAGCCACAGTGGCGGCACCCACGGCTTCGGTGAGATCACCACCCACTGGGACCAGTACC
>CAXMLU010000880.1:0-6147 GCA_964194255.1 uncultured bacterium | reverse complement strand
GGGCCATACCATCGACCAGATTTCGTCTCACCAGGTGCGCAAGGTCGATCTGCCGCCGACCTACCGCGATGCCATCCTCGCCGGGCTCAAGGGGGCCGTCGGCGATCCCACCGGCACCGCCTATGCCGCCTTCGCCGGGTTCCCGTACAGCCAGTACCAGGTGGCGGGCAAGACCGGCACCGCCCAGGTGAGCGCGGGCAAGCAGGACACCGGATTGTTTGTGTCCTTCGGTCCAGCCAGCAACCCCCAGTACGTGGTGGCGGTCGTCATGGAGCAGTCCGGCTTCGGCGGCGAGGGGGCCGCTCCCGTGGCCCGGCGCATCTGGGACGGCATCGACGGCCTCGGCCGCCCGCTCATGCCGGTCGTGCACGTCCCCGTGGGTATCGACTGATGGCTACCTACGACCTGCCCCGCCGCGCCGCCGGTGCGGGCACGTCCGGGCGGACCAATCTGGCGGCGGCGTGGCGCCACCTGGATGTGTTCCTGGTGCTGACGACGGTGGTGATCTCCAGCTTCGGCCTGGTCATGATCTACAGCGCCACCCAGCACCGCCTCAAGAACCTGGGCATCAACCCGCGCTACTACCTCGAACGCCAGGCCATCTTCGTCCTCATCGGCCTCGGCGTCTTGTCGCTGTGCGCGGCCATCGACTACCGGCGCTTTCTCGACTTCTCTCCGCTGCTGTACGTGGGCACCGTCCTCATTCTGCTGGCCGTGCTCTCACCCCTCGGCTCTCGCAGCAAGGGTGCCCAGGCCTGGTTCCAGGTCGGTACGTACCAGTTCGAACCGTCCGAGGTGGCCAAGGTGGCGCTGGTGGTCTGCGTGGCCGCCTTCTGCTCGTCTCAGCGGGGAGAGCTCACCGGCCGCCGCTTTCTCCTCGTCCTCGGGTTGGGGGCGATCCCTTTCGGCCTGATCTACGCCCAGCCCAACCTGGGCTCCTCCCTCATCCTGATCGCCGCCCTGCTGGCGGTCCTGCTGATCGCCGGGGCGCGTCCCCGGCATTTGGCCGTGCTCACGCTCCTCGGCATCGTCGGAATCGTGGCCGTCCTCCAACTCGGCGTGCTGAGGCACTACCAGGTTCAGCGCCTCACCGCCTTCCTCGACAACAAGGCCGACACGAAGAGCACCTCCTACAACCTGCACCAGTCCCAGATCGCTATCGGCTCCGGGGGACTCACCGGCAAAGGGTTGTTCAAGGGCACGCAGACCAACCTGTCCTACGTGCCCGAGCAGCACACCGACTTCATCTTCACGGCCGACGGCGAGCAGCTCGGGCTGGCCGGATCGGCGACTCTGCTGGCCCTCTTCGTGCTCATGGTGTGGCGGATCTGGCGTATCGCGTCGCTCGCCAAGGACATGGCCGGCACCCTGCTGTGTGTGGGCGTGCTGGCCATGCTGGTCTTCCAGATTTTCGTCAACGTGGGCATGACCATGGGCATCATGCCGATCACCGGGATCCCTTTACCCTTCATGAGCTACGGCGGAACGGCCATCGTCTCCAATTTCGCGGCGATCGGCCTGGTGGTGAACGTCCACATGCGGCGCTTCTCCTAGTGAACGCCTGTCCGCCCTAGGTGAGGGTGCGGCCACAAGGGGCGCGATTCGGTCGTCCGGCGGAACTCGCAGGGAGATGCCGAGGACTACACTGGCCCGGACATGACCTCCCTCTGGCCACGGATCGAGCCTCTCCTGGCCAAGGTGCAGAAACCGGCGCGCTACATCGGCTGCGAGGACGGCGCGGCCTCTCCCGTGCACGGGGACGGCAAGGTTTCCTGGCTCCTCGTCTACCCCGACACCTATGAAGTCGGGCTCCCCAACCAGGGTCTGCAAATCCTCTACGAGCTGCTGAACGAGCGCCCGGACGCGGCCGCGGAGCGCTCCTATGCGCCGTGGGTGGACATGGAAGAAGCCATGCGGCGCGCCCAGGTGCCGCTGTTCTCCCTGGAGACCTCCCGTCCGGCCGGCGAGTTCGATCTCATTGCCTTCAATCTCTCCGCCGAGCTCGTCTTTACCAACGTCTTGAACTGCATCGATCTGGCCGGCGTCCCGGTGCGGTCGGCGTGGCGGACGGACTCCGATCCGCTGGTGGCAGCCGGGGGGCATTGCACGTTCAATCCGGAGCCGCTCGCCGACTTCGTCGATCTGTTCGTGATCGGCGACGGTGAAGAAGTGGTCGGCGAGATCACCGAGGTGGTCCGCGACTGGAAGGCGTCAGGACAGACGCCGGGATCCCGCCACGGTGTGCTGCGGGCGCTGGCGGCGGTGCCCGGCGTGTACGTGCCCTCGATGTACGAGGTGGCCTACGACGGTCCGCGACTGGCGGCCGTCACGCCGCGCTACGCCGACGTGCCCGAGGTGGTGGCCAAGCGGACCATTGCCGACCTGGCCGCCTGGCCGTACCCGAAGTCGCAGTTGGTGCCCCTAACCGAGGTCGTTCACGATCGGCTCAACGTGGAGATCTTCCGAGGCTGCACCCGGGGATGCCGGTTCTGCCAGGCGGGCATGATTACCCGGCCGGTCCGCGAGCGCCCGCCCGAGCAGGTTCGCACGATGGTGCTCGACGGTCTGGCCCGGACCGGCTACGACGAGGTCAGCCTCACGTCTCTGTCGAGCGCGGACTACAGCGGTATCGAAAGCACGGTCAGCGACATCATCAACGACCCGAGCTGCACCGGACAGGTGTCCGTCAGCCTGCCCAGCCTCCGCGTCGACGCTTTCACCGTTGGCATCGCTAGCGAGATACAGAAGGTGCGCCGTACCGGGCTCACCTTCGCCCCAGAGGCCGGCACCTGGCGTATGCGCCAGGTCATCAACAAGCTGATCCGCGAGGAGGATCTCTACGGCGCGGTCGAGTCGGCGTTCTCCCAGGGCTGGCGCCGGGTCAAGCTCTACTTCCTCACCGGCCTGCCCACCGAGACCGACGAGGACACCACCGCGATCGCCGAACTGGCCCGCCGGTGCGTTGCGGTCGGCCGTGGCCACAACCGCTCGGTGACGGTCAACGCGTCGGTCGGCGGTTTCGTCCCCAAGCCGCAGACCCCCTTCCAGTGGTTCGGTCAGAACACCACCGCGGAGCTCCAGCGCAAGATCAACCTGCTGCGGGACGCCACTCGGGGCGACCGGGGCGTGCAGATGCGCTGGCACGATGCGAAGGCCACGCTGGCCGAGGGGATCGCCAGCCGGGGCGATCGCCGGATCGGCGCCGTCATAGAAGACGTATGGCGGGCGGGTGGAACCTTCCAGGAGTGGTCGGAGCACTTTGACCTCGGGTTATGGGAGGACGCCATGGCCAGGCACGGTTTGTCGATGGACTGGTACGTCCACCGCCACCGTGACCGCGATGAGTTGTTTCCCTGGGCCCACATCTCGGCCGGTCTGCACACCGATTTCCTCTGGCAGGACTGGGAGGACGCGCTGGCCGCGTCCGGGATCGAGGATTGCCGCTGGACCCCGTGTTACGACTGCGGCGCCTGTACCGGCTATGGCATCGAGCACATCGTGGCGTCACCGGTTCCACCCGCCGGCGGCAGCCAGGGTACGGGCCAGGACCTCACGACCGGCGGCTGGACGCCGGTCTCGCTGATCGGATCCGGGGGGCGGCGATGAGGATCCGGGTGCGGTTCGCCAAGCTGGGCAAGGTGCGCTGGACCAGTCACCGCGACGTGGCCCGCATGTGGGAGCGAGCCTTCCGTCGGGTCGGTCTTCCCCTGGCCTACAGCGAGGGTTTCTCGCCTCGCCCCCGTGTCAGCTTCGGGCTGGCCCTTCCCACCGGCCACGAATCGGTGGCCGAGTACCTCGACTTCGAGTTGCGCCCGCCGCTGGCGGCCGGCGACGAAGTCGACATTCACGCGCTGCCGGACAGCTTGTCGGCGGCGCTCCCGGTCGGGATCGATGTCCTGACTGCAGCAGCCATCGACGGCCGGACCAACTCCCTGCAGGAGGAGGTCACTTCTTGCACCTGGCTGGTCGGGGTCGCCGGTGTGGCCGGCGCCGCCGAGCTTTCTGCCCTCGTTGGGCAGGCGCTGGCCGCCGAGTCTCTCGTTATCACCCGGCAACGCAAGGGCCAGTCGGTCACCGACGACGTCAGGCCCGCCATCCTGGCCATCAAGCCGACCGGGACCGACCCGGCCGGCCGGCCGACCCTCCGGTGTGATCTAGCCACTCAACCGCGGGGCCTGCGCCCCTCGGAGCTTCTGGTCGCGCTGCGGCCAGGGCTGGAAGAGGCTGGCGTCCGCCGGCTCCACCAATGGATCGAACGCGACGGCGCGCGACAGGAGCCACTGACGCTCCCAGTCGACGCGACGGACGCGCCGCGCACCGAGGAGGACGTGGTGGTGCGCGCATCATGAGAAGGGACCCGATCGATGTCCGAATCCGTCACCGGTCGCCCGAGCGGCGACCTGCCGGAGCCCCACCTAGCCGCGGTGGTTCCCGATTGTGCTGGCTCCGAGGCCGGAGGCCAGCGGCGGCCTGAGCCGGTTCCCGACGGACTGGAAGCCAACGGACAGGTAGCGGACGGGCCGGCCGCTGCCGGGTCATCCGCGGCCGCCGGCGAGAGTAGCTCCGGGGCGGCGCGCCGTCGCCGCCGTCGCGGCTCGCGCGGCGGCCGGGGCCGGGCTCGACCCGTCAACGAGGGGGATGCGGGCGAAGCCGATGGCGACGGCGTCACCCCGCTTGCGCCGGCCGCGGAGATCCCCGGTCCGATGGCTCCGCCGGCGGCCATCCCGGCCGGCTCGAGCTCCCGTCTCGGCGGTCCGCCCGTCGCCGCCTCGCGGCCCAAGATCGGCGACACCCGGCCCGCTCCTCCTCCCCGGGCCCCGGTGACGCGGGCCGAGCCTCGGGCCCAAACCCCCCGAACCTCGACACCGCGCCCCGAGTCGCCACCAGGAGGGGCACCGGCCGGTGCGGACGGCGAGGAAACCTCGTCCCGCCGCCGCCGGCGGCGGGGCGGTCGGGGCCGGTCCGGAGCCGCCGTCGCGGCCGGCCGGCGACCGGTCGAGGCGCTGGTCGGCGACACGAGCGACGCGGTGGAACTTGACGAAGAGGTGCTCGGCCAGCGCCGAGGCCGCGAACGCAAGGGCCGGCCCGTCGGTCGGTATCTCATGGCCGTCAATGTGCGGCCGCACGCCACCCAGATCGCCGTGCTCGAAGGCCGATCGCTCATCGAGCACTATGTCTCGCGCCCATCCGATGACGACAACCAGATCGACGGCAACATCTATCTGGGACGCGTTCAGAATGTCCTGCCCGGTATGGAGGCTGCCTTCGTCGATATCGGTACGCCGAAGAACGCGGTGCTCTATCGAGGAGACGTCCACTACGACCGTGACGACGTCGAGGGCGGCGGGGGCCTCGCCCTCGGGAAGCAGGCGCGCATCGAGCAATTGCTGCGTCCCGGCCAGGTGATCATCTGTCAGGTCACCAAGAATCCGATCGGCACCAAGGGGGCCAGGCTGACCCAGGAAGTGTCGTTGCCGGGCCGCTTCGTCGTACTGATTCCCGACAGCGACACCTACGGAATCTCCAAGCGCTTGAGCGACGAGGAACGCAAGCGGTTGCGCCGCATCCTGGACGAGGTCAAGCCGGCCAATCACGGCATCATCGTGCGCACCGCCGCCGAAGGGGTCACTTCCGACGAGCTGCGTCGTGATGTGGCGCGGCTGCTCCGCCAGTGGGAGCAGATCGAGGCGCTGGCCAGCCAGTCGCGCGCTCCTGCCCTGCTGTATCGCGAGCCGGACATGGCGGTTCGCGTCATCCGGGAGGAGTTCAACAAGCAGTACCGCGGCGTGGTGATCGACGATCGGGCGCTGTTCGAGGAAGTGCGGGACTACGTGGCCAGTATCAGTCCCGAGTTGGCCGACCGGGTGGAATTCTCCGGAGACGACGACGACCCACTCCCGATCTTCGAGCGCTACCACGTCCACGAGCAGCTGCACAAGGCACTGGACCGCAAGGTGTGGCTGCCGTCAGGCGGCTCGCTGATCATCGAGCGCACCGAAGCGCTCACCGTGATCGACGTGAACACGGGTAAGAACGTCGGCACCTCCAGCCTGGAGGAGACGGTCTATCGCAATAACCTGGAGGCCGCCGAGGAAATCGCGCGGCAGCTGCGCCTACGCGACATCGGCGGCATCATCGTCATCGACT
>CAXMLU010000879.1:0-6849 GCA_964194255.1 uncultured bacterium | reverse complement strand
CGGGGCGTCGATCTCGGCGGGCGTGGGGAGGTCTCTCGGCGACTGCCAGAGACGGGCCAGCGCTTCGTCGCCGCCCCGTTCGAGGACGCCGAGCACGAACGCGGCGCCGCGCTCGTACTGGCTGCGCCCTAACTCCAGACCGAACAGGCGGGCGACGAACTGCTCGTCCTCGCCGACCTCGAGCCGGCGCCGACGAAGGGCCTCGGTCAGCGGACCGTAGGACCCGATGAGGTGCCGGCCGATGCTGTCCATCTGGTGATCGACGTAGCCGACGATGGCGGCCACCAGCGCGTCGATGGTCGGCCTCAGATTGGCTTGGGCCGGTGTCTGCATTGATCCCAGCAGCGCACCCGGATCCTCGAGGGCCGACTGCAACGCGCCGAGGTCGAAGGGGTCGATGGAGCCGAGCTGACCTTCCAGTGTGCCGGCGTCGGCCCGGAAGGCCCCGGCGTAGTCGGCGATCAGCTGCTCGAGTCGGGCACGCACGTGGGGGACGCCGAGGACGGCGTGGGAGGTGACGTCGCGCACGCATACCCACAGGACGGCGTCGTCGACGGGCAGGCTCCAGTCGGTGGCGAAGGTGGCGATGGTGGAGGGCACGATCACCAGCTCGTCCGACGCCGGCCGGGGGATGGGAAGGTCGTACTGGCCAAGGGCGCTCAGCGCCTGCTGGCCGGCCATGGTGCCGGCCTGCATGCCGAACAGCGCCGACATCATCATCTGGGGAAGGTTGTGCAGCAGATCGGGTCCGCCGGACGCGGGCGTGTCCTCGACCTCGGGTGGAGGCATGCTGACGGTGACTCCTTCCGCCAACCGCTCGAGGTACGGCTGCCACGCGGCGAGGGCCAGATCCGCCCACTCTCGGGGCACGACCGCCTTGACCGTGAGGGAACGGCCGGTTACCGACGGCGAGAGACCCGTGGCATCGGCCACGCGCAGCTCGGCGACGCGCAGCAACTCCTCGGCCCGGATGCGCTGGAGCGGGTCGACATTGGCATCGCCCCCCTCGGCCGCCACCGCCTGGGCCACCTGGCGGGCGACATCCCAGTTCACCGGCCCGGCGCTGAGCACGTTGAGAAGGTCGCGCAGCAGCTTGTCGAGAGGGTTGCTGCCGCCGAATGGACCGGGCGTGCTCACAAAGGCATGGTAGGCCCGTGGGCAAGATAGTCGTCGCGGGCATGAATCCGGCGTTGGCGGAGCGCGTCAGGCCGCTCCTGGCCGGGGCCGGGCTCGACGCGGACGAGGTGCCGTTGGCGCTCGACGGGGCCAACGCCACCGCCCTGCCGCTGGCCGGCGCGCTGGCCGGTCTGGTCACTGGAGCCACTGGCTCGGGCGACGCGGCGGCCGTGTCGTCGGTCGTCCTGGTCTCGAGCGCGATTGTCTACGGCGCGTGGCCGGACAACCCCGTCCCCCTGGCCGACGACGCCGCCCTTCGCCCCAACCCCGGGTTTCCGCCGGCCGTGGTGCTGGCCGAGGCCGAGCGGGTGATGGCCGATTGGGCGGCCGGCCATCCGAGCGTGGCCGTGGCCGTGCTGCGGCCGGCCGTGATCGTCGGCGCGGGATGGAGCCAGATCGACCGGGCGGTCACCGGCCTGGGCGCACCGCGGGCCGGTGACCTGGGACGGCCGGTGCAGTTCGTGCACGTCGACGATGTGGCCGCGGCGGTGGCGCTGGCCGCCGGCCGTGGCCTGCGGGGCGTGTTCAACGTGGCCCCGGACGGATGGATCGCGGAGGAGACGGCCGGCGAACTGATGGGTGGCGTGTCGCGGTTGAACCTGCCCCGCCGGGCGGTGAGGCTGCTCGCGCTGGCGGCCCGCCGGCTGGGCCGCGGCCACCTGCGGGTCCGGGCCCTTCCGTATGCCGTCCACCCGTGGGTGGTGGCCAACGACCGGCTCCGCGCCACCGGCTGGACCCCGCACCACAGCAGCGAGGAGGCTCTGGTCGACGGTGTCGTTGGTCCTCGCAGGGACCCGAAGAGTCAGCGTTTGGCGCGGGTGGCCGGTTTGACCGGCCTCGTCGGCGCGGTCACGGCAACAGCGGGAGGAGTCAGTGCGCTGCTGCGCCGCCGCCGAAGTCGGCTCAGGAGTCGCCAGGACGTCGGGCCAACGTGACCGCCATGGTCACCGGTTTGCCCGACCGCATGACCTGGAGCATGACGATGTCGCCCGGGGCGCGGGAGCGCAACGTGACCATGAGCGCGGCCATCGACGTCACCGGATGGTCGGCCACGCCGGTGATGACGTCGGCGTGTTGAAGTCCGGCTTTGGAGGCGGGGCTGACGCGCATGACGTGGTCGACGACCGCTCCGCCGTCGACGCCCAGCGTCGACGCCTGGGCCGGATCGAGATCGCCGCCATCGATACCTAGCCACACGTGCACGGCATGGCCGCTGGTGATGAGTTCCTCGGCCACCCGGTGGGCGATGTCGATCGGGGTGGCGAAGCCCGTCCAATCGGTCTTGCTGCCGCTCACCTCGACGGCGGTCGTGATCCCAACCACCGCACCCGTCAGATCGACCAGTGCGCCTCCAGAAGACTCCTCGGCGATGGCGGCGTCGGTCTGGATCATGTCAAGCAGGCTGGCGCCATCCTGGGTGGCAATCTGCCGGCCGATGGCGTTGACGACCCCCCGCGACAGCGACGGCCACCCGGACAGTCCCGACGGCGAGGCCACCGCCAGCACCGACTCACCGGTACGGAGGTCGGTGGCCGTGCCCATGGTCACGACCGGCCAGGGACCCGAGCCCGGCAGGCGCACTACGGCCACATCGGTGTCGGGGTCGCTTCCCACCAGCCGGGCGTCGAGCCGGCGGCCGGTGGAGAGGACCACGCTGATGTGCGTGGCCCCGTGGACCAGGTGCTCGTTGGTGAGGACCTGGCCGTCGCTGCGGAACACCACGCCGGAGCCGGTGGCCTTCCCGGCCGGCGTGTCCACGGCGATCTGCACGATGGCCGGGCGGAGGCGGGCAGCGATGGCCTCCACGCTGCCGTCGACCGTCGTGGTGGCCGTCTCGACAAAGCGCGACGGCGTGACCGTCATCCGCTCGACGGCGCGAACGGTGCGAGTCGACCGGAAGCTGCCGGCCAGCTGGAAGCCACTGGCCAGCGCGGCGCCGAGGGTACCGGCGAGGATGGCGACCGTCCACACGTTGGGCGACCAAAACGTCCGGCGACTCGGGGCGGACATGGCCGGAGGCATCGGAAACGGGTTGTCGGCCACCTCCGACGGGTGCCGCCAGAGGCGGTCGTCGGGCGGAAGCAGAGGCACACCGCGGGCGCCGACGGGCTCGTCGTCGTCGAGGTGATCCTCGGGCTCCATACCTGGCGAGGATATCTGCGCAAAGGGCGCTTTCCCCGTCGGCCCCCTGGCCAGCCCCACCTTTTGGTAGCAGGTCGTACCATGGGGGGGTGAGTCTTTCGTCAGGCCGCGAGTGGTTTGCGCTCTCCCATGAGCCGCTACCGGTCGCGGCCGTGCACGAATGGTTGGTGGAGCCGGCGTTCGGAGGCCAGGTGGTCTTCACCGGTACGGTCCGCGATCACGCTGAGGGTCGGCCGAATGTGACCGCCCTGGAGTACGAGGCGTACACCGAGTTGGTGGTGCCCCGTCTGGCCGCGGTAGCCGCTGACGCCAGGACGAAATGGCCCGAGCTTGGCCGGGTGGCTCTGCTCCACCGGGTGGGTGCGTTGGCGCTCGGCGAAATCGCGGTCGTCGTCGGAGTGGCCGCTCCGCACCGGGGTGAGGCGTTCGAGGCGGCCCGGTACTGCATCGACACCCTGAAGGCGACAGTTCCCATCTGGAAGAAAGAATCCTGGGAGGGCGGCAGCGACTGGGGTCTGGCTTCGTCCGAGGCGGAGGGCACCTGATGGCCAACCTGCTCTGGGTCGCCGGCGCGGTCGTGGCGTCGACGCTGTTCATCCTCGTGATCTGGCTCCGTAATCGCAAGCCGAGCTCGATGGAGTCCGGCATCGAGGAGTTCAACCGCGAGTTGAGAGCCCTGGCGCCGGATACACGGTCGAATGCGGGACGACCGTCGCCCGGCAGAGGGGATCGCTCTGGCTAGAGACCTCGCCATAGATCTCGGCACGGCCAACACGTTGGTGTACTCACGCGGACGCGGCATCGTCCTAAACGAGCCAACCGTCATCGCTCTCAACGAGCGCACCCAGGACGTGCTGGCCATGGGCCACGACGCCTGGCAGATGATCGGGCGGACACCCGGGTACATCATCGCGGTACGGCCGTTGCGCAAGGGCGCCATCACCGACTTCGACATCACCCAGCGCATGATCCGGTTGTTGCTTGAGCGCTCCGGCGTATCACGATGGAACCGCCCTCGGGTCCTGATCTGTGTGCCCTCCGCCATCACCGAGGTCGAGCGCCGAGCGGTGGAGGAGGCGGCCCGTCGGGCCGGTGCGGTCGGCGCCTACCTCATCGAACAGCCCATGGCCGCCGCCATTGGTGCGGGTCTGCCGATCCACGAGCCGCTCGGAAACATGATCGTCGACGTCGGCGGTGGGACCACCGAGACAGCCGTCATCTCCCTCGGCGGCGTGGTGGCCCTGCAGGCCATCCGGGTGGGGAGCTTCGACATCGACGCGTCCATCCAGACTTATGTCCGCCGGGAGTACGGCATCGCCATCGGTGAGCGCACCGCCGAGGAGATCAAGATGGCCATCGGCAGCGCCTACCCGCTGCCGGAGGAAGTGAAGGCAGAGGTACGCGGCCGGGATCTGATGAGCGGTCTGCCCAAGACCGTCATCCTCTCGCCCGAAGAGGTGCGCGAGGCCATCGAGGAACAGGTCGGCGCCATCGTCGACTCGGTCGTCAAATGCCTGGGCATGGCCCCGCCCGAACTGGCGCAGGACCTCATCATGCAAGGCATTCACCTGGTCGGCGGCGGCGGGATGCTGCGCGGCCTCGACCGGCGCCTGTCCGAGGAGACGAACATCCCGGTCCACCTGGTCGACGCCCCGCTCGAGTGTGTCGTCCTGGGTGCGGGCAAGTGCCTTGAGTCGTTCGATTCGCTCAAGGTGATGTTCATGGGCACGCCCCGATAGCTCGCCGAGTTAACGAGCTAGCGCAACAGATCCTCGGCTGCCTGGCGGACCTGCCAGTCGCGGTCGGTGAGGGCCCGCTGCAGGGCGGCGTCGACGTCGGGACCCTCGAAGGCAGCGAGGGCCAGCACGGCCCGGCGGCGAACGGCCGGCTTGTCGGTGGTTGCCACCAGGATGGCGGGCAAGCCGGCGCCGTCACCGATGGCGCCTAGGGCGGCCACCGCCGCCTCCCGGCAGAGGGGTTCCTCGTGGCCCGTCACCGTGCGGCTGAGGGCGACCACCGTGTCCCCATCGGCCCGTTCGCCCAACGCCCAGCAGGCGGCCTCGACGACCAGGTGGTCAGGATCCTCGAGGGCACCGACGAGTGGTATCTCCGGTGTGTGGATGGCCAACTCGGCAGCGCGGCGTCGCACCACTGCGTCGCCGTCGGCCAGTCCTTTCCTCACGTCGTCGGCGGTGAGGCGCTCCATGCGGGCCAGCGCGCCAAGCGCGGTCGCCCGCACGGCCGGATCTTCATTGGTCAGGAACGCTCGGGCGCCGGGCTCATCGCGGCGGTGGCCGGCGACGGCCGCTCTCCGTCTCGCCGCGGCCCCGTCGGCTACCGTGCCGTCGTGCGTCAACGCCGCACCGCCGGATCGTGACGAACTGGTCGGCGATTCGTGCACTCCAGACTCACAATCGCCATCCGGTTCGCCCAACGCCGCGCCCCCGGATTCTGACGTCGAGCCGATGACTGCGACCCTGACCAAGCGGCAGCTGCGGGCGGCGGAGATGGGGGAGTCATGGCTGAATGCCGCCCGCGAGGTCTTCGAGCGGCGCGGGTATGCCGCGACAACGATCGGCGCCATCACCGAGGCGGCGGGTTGTGCGCACGGCACGTTCTATCTCCATTTTCGCAACAAGGAGGACGCCTTCGCCAAGGTCATCGACAACGTGGCCGGGCAGATGTTCGAACCGGCCCGCGCCCCGGCAACCGGCGACGCGTACCAGGCCATCAACGTGGCCACCCGCAGCTACCTGGAGGCGTTCAAGGCGCATACCGGGCTGTGGCGTTGCCGGTTGGAAGGAATGCACCAGAGCCCGGCCATCGAGCAGCTGTGGCGGGAGGTCCGTCAGCCGTTCTTCGACCGGCTGACCGGCAACCTGGATCGGATGACGGCGAGGGGGGCGATCCGGTCGATGGACACGCGGCGGGCGGCCCATGCCCTCGGGTCGATGGTCGAATGGATGGCGTTCAGCACCTTCGAGCGCGGTCAACCCACGGCCGAGGAGGCGTCCTTTGAAGGCGTGGTGGCTGTCCTTACCGACTTGTGGTTCCACGCCGTCATGGGCGCCTCTCAAGGTGCGGCGGTCAACGACCGATAGCGCGCGAGCAACGAAAGGAGTGGCGCGTGCCGCACATGGTGATCTTCCGTACCGCGGACGGAAAGCCGAGCTACCACCAGGCCGAGGTCCTCAATGAGGCAATTCGGTTCGTGGAGCATCTCCGGAACGAAGAGCAGGTCAACGATGCTCGCATCTTCGCGATGGCCGAGGTCCCGATCGAGTTCAAGGTGCAATGGCGGGTGGAGCTCGCGCCTCCGCCGCCTCCGGTGGTGCAGGTGCCCGTGGTGGCACCGGCCGAGGCATCCGCAGCCGACGAGCCCGAGATGGCCGAGGTGGTCGCCTCTGACGTGCCGACGGAAGAGCGGGCCGATGCCGAGCCCGCCGAGTACTCCGAGCTGGCGCCGTACGACGGGGTCCAGACCCCGGACGAGGTGGGCGTGGCGGCCGGGACCGGGACCGGGACCGGGAC
>CAXMLU010000878.1:0-6555 GCA_964194255.1 uncultured bacterium | reverse complement strand
CCGTCCATTGCCAGTTGAGGTTGTTGTTAGCCAGGTCACCGTCGACGAGCAGTTCCAAGAAGTGCCGGGCGCCGTCGCGCCAGTCGAGGTACAGGTCCTTGGTGAGGAATGACGCGACGATCATGCGCGCCCGATTGTGCATGAAACCCTCGCGTTGCAGCTGGCGCATGGCCGCGTCGATCACCGGGTAGCCGGTACGTCCCTGTCGCCACGCTTCGAGCGCCTCCGGGTCGGTGTCCCAGACGTCGCCGCGCGGCCGGTAGTCGGCCCATGCGGCGTCGGGGCGGGCGGCGAGGATCTGCAGGTAGAAGTCCCGCCAGCACAATTGGCGACGGAACGCCTCACCGCCGGGCTTGGCGCCGGCCGACACGGCGACCTCGAGCGGTGACAGACATCCGAAATGCAGGTACGGGGACAGGCGCGAGGTGGCGTCGCCGGCCAGATCGTCGTGGCGGTCGGCGTACTCGTGGAGATGGGCGTTCACCCAGCCGGCGAGGCGATGCCGAGCGACGGTCTCTCCTCCGGGCAGCACCTCTGGCGAGCGTGGTCCGTCGGTAAGCTCGCTCAGCTTTGGCAGCGCGCCGGAGGGCACCTTCGCCGCCGGCACGACCCGGCGTGGGGTCGCCACGAGCGCGCGCCACGGAGTACGGCACCACTGCCGGTGGTAGGGGGTGAATACCTTGTAGTGGTCGCCGCCGGAGGGCACCAGCGTGCCGGGCGGCACCACAGTCACCCCTGGATACCGCCGGACCTCCACCCCGACGGCCGCTGCCCTGTCGACGAGTCGGTCCAGCCGAGAACGACCGAACGCGCTCACGTCCTCGCTCACATGAACGGTCCTCGCATCGCCGGCCGCGGCGAGCCCGAGTGTCTCGGTGACCCAGTCACCGCGCCGGACCACCAGCGCCGCGCCCAGGCGGCGCAGCGAGGCGTCGAGGTCGGCCAGAGATTCGAGCATGAACCCGGTGGGGTTGGGCCGGTTGAATCGGCTTGCCAGGATGGCCTCGTCAAACACGAAAGCGGGCACGACCTCACGATGCTCGGCCACCGCGGACGCGAGCGCGGGATGGTCGCTGACCCGCAGATCGCGGGTGAACACGACCACACCTGTGCCGGATCGAGCGCCGACTCGTGGCGGCTCCCACCACAGTGCGCTCATGGGCCGCGTCGATCAACGCGCCCGTGGCTGGTAGGCAATATCCCGGTCGGAGGATCGTCGCGCCCAATTAATGCACCATCGCACGCATTCAGGTGACCACCGATGGCGCTGGCCCGATTCCGGATGTGTGGCGGCGGGTGTCCGACATCTGGTCCCACACCGGCTGGATGCAAGACGCGGCGGCGATCCGGTTCACCTTCGCCACCACCGCCGACCTGGGAACGACATTCGATTGCGACAAGCGCGGGCCACTGTCGCTGACAGACCGCATGGTGGTGACCGAGTGGCAAGAGGGGAAGGCTATCGGGATCCGTCATCGCGGTCTAGTCACCGGCACAGGACGCTTCACCCTCACCGAGCTCGGGAGAGTCACACAAGATTCATGTGGGATGAAACATTGCGGTTTCCGTGGTGGCTCGGTGGCACGCTCATGGGCTTCGTTGCCGTGCGCGTGTTTGCGTCGCGTCTCGCGCGGCAATCTCGCTCGTCTACGTGATCTCATCGAGAGGCCGCATTGACGGCTAGCTCAGTGGCCAGCGGTGAGGAGAACGCGCAGATCCCTCGGCGGTTCGCGTCCTTGAGTACACGATCTTAGCCACGAACGGGTAATGGCACCCCACAGAGACCCTCACTCCGCACGTCAGCGAGAAGATTTAGTGATAAATACTCATCCGAGTGCGAGTGTGGTTCCGAGCACCGTCTAATCGACCCCGACGGGGTCGCTTGCCGACCATCTGACCCAGGAGACCACATGTTCAGAAAGCTCGTAGCCCTGTCCGCCGGCGCGACCTGAGCCTCAACGCCATGAGCTCCAGGAGGCGCGTCGGGCCAGTAGGTAGAGGGAAGACTGGACCACGCCCTGGAGCCTCCCTCAGTCGGTCGGGACTCCCGACGATAGAGATCACCTCCTACTCGATCGCCTCCTGGTACCTGGCACCTCGACCTTGGCCGGCCGTCGCGAACGTGCTGGTCCGGGAGCGTCCTCCCGGAGAAGACCGGACGGACCAAGACCATTGAGACGCCACTCGAGCAGGACTTCAGGGTGAGCCATGAGGGCGTCATCACGTTGGCGTCTCGGTCCCGCAGCAAGAAGCGCCGAGCTGAAACCACGTCCGGCAGCACCTCCGACATCAGCATCCCCAACATCGCCGCGATCTACGACGTGGACTCGGTGCTCGTCCCCCGCGAGGGTCCTGGCGATGACGGTGGCACTCACTAGGCCACCCTTGCTCACCCAAGGCCAAGGTTCCGATCCGATCCCATGGGCAGACGCCGTTGACAAGAACCAGTGCTGACTGAATCCGAAGGGCCTCGGCGCCGGCCCGGCCCGGCCCGGCTTAATCCGGTGGACCCGACCAGATCGTCCGCCAGCTGCTCCCGACATGCTCGGACATGGACCCCCCCTGCGGTCGCCGACGGACTTGACCGGCGCACCCGAACCTGGGCGTGTAGCGCAGCGGTGTAGTGCCGGGGTCGTATTCGGTGCTGCGCAGGGACCAGGCCATCCGGCGAGCTAGGGCGGGTCGGCGTTGGCGGCGTCCGTCCCGAGGTGGCGGAGCCAGGTTCTGGCAGACTGCCAGGGGGTGGGCGAGATCGTTGCAGTACCGGGTGTCGGCTGGCACCTGGGCTCCGGTGGAGCCGCGCACCGAGCCGGGCGTGAAGTGGCAAGCCCTCACGTACCCCGCCGAGGGAGCCGGTCCAGGCCAATGCATCGTTGCACCCGGCTGCGCGGTTGGTGTTGGGGTTTGTGGCCGAGTTGTTCCCTTCGCCTCTACCGTGGCTGCTCATCGACGGTGGGAACGACGCCAAACTCCACTGACCGCCGACCCCTAATCCGAGGTCAGCTCCCTTGCGCATCGCGGCGGGCGCGTTCACTCACCCAGTCCCACAGTTCCTTCCGTCGTGCGGGGGTGTCGGATCGTCTCGTGCTCCCGAGGCGATGAATCGGCCGGGTCCGACGATCGAGCCAGAACCCGCCAGTGGACGACAGGGGCTCACCGTCGTCGGCGGCGAGCCACACCATCGTGTCGGCGCCCCCGTCAGGGTCACGGAGCAACGGCCCGACGATCTTGCGGAACGCCGGCAACGAGTTCTCGACACCGGGAGTGGCGGCCCAACCGGGATGCATCGCGTGGAACACCACTGACTGCTTGTCGACGCGTTGCGCCCACATCTCGTTGAGAGTCACCTGGGCGCGCTTCGCCAGGGCGTACTGCTTCGAACCCTTGTACATGTCGGAGGCCATCTCAAGATGATCGACGGTCAGCCCGGCGGTGTACATGCCCCCCGAGGACATCGTGATGACCCTTGCGGGCGCCGACTCCTTGAGACGCTCCAGCAGCAGGCAGGTGAGGAGGAACGGCCCGATGACCTGGCTGGCCACGGTCGCCTCGGTCCCGTCACGCGCCTCGACACGCTCATGGGTCAGGGCGCCGGCGTTGTGGATCAGCACATCGAGTCGTTGATGTTCGCCGAGGATCTGCTCGGCGGCCCGCCGGACCGAGTCGTAGTCGCCCATGTCCGCGACGGTCGCCGACACACCGGGATTGCCGGTCAGGTCACGCAGCTCGTCGGTGACCCGTGCCGTCTTGTCGGGGTTCCTCCCGACCAAGATCACCGTTGCATCGTCACGCGCCAGCCGCTCCGCGGTGGCCCGCCCGAGCCCCGAGGTCGCCCCGGTGATGGCGATCACCCTGCCCTCGAGCTTGTAGGAGTCAAGGTTCCGCCAGCCGAAGAGGCGGCGTCGAGTCTCGAACCCGATCCGCGTGAAGCTCGGCGCCACCAACCCTTCGAGGGCGGCATCGACGAACCGAGGGACGTCGATCACGCGGTCGTTCCCTCAACGGCGTCCCGCAGCCCCGCCGCGATGCGATCGCCGATACGCCCGAAGATCACCCCAAGGACCGGGTTGCCGACCTTGAGCGCTCCCTTCAGAGTCAGGTCCGCGCTAGACGTCACCACGCATTCGCCCCCGTCGGCCTCTTTGACGGTCATGACATCGACGGACAGGAGGATGCCGGGTCTCGGCTCGGACCTCGATCCGCCGTGGCGATTCGATAGCAACGTCTTGTAGCGCAAGGTGAGGTCGCGTCCGACGCCCCCTTCGGTGACGTCGTACTCGGAACTGAGCCCCCCCTGCTCCCAGCGACCTGCACGGACCGATTCACTCCAGGGTCCCAGTCGGGAAATGCCCGAGAGCGCTCAGGTACCCGAAGGCCCGCTCCGGCGACCAGGGCGTGCGGACAGACGTCGTGTAGTTGGGCACGGTGACTCCGATGGGTTTGACGCGTCCAGCGATCCGCAGCCTCGCCCGGCACCGTCCCGGCGGATGGGGCATTCGCGTTGAGCCAGGTGAGTGTAACTCGCAGCAGGCGTGACCCGTCATCGGGCCTCGCGGGAGCCGGGGAAGGAAGGGGCCGGTGCGGGCCACGTAGTGCTGCGTTTGACCAGCGAGCGCTCGAGGAGGGTGACGCCGGATATTCGGCGGAGGAACACGCTCATGACCACGGCGCCGGCGAGGTCGACGGCCCCGAGAGAGGTTTCGGCGGCCACGTTGGCGATACCCACCACATGCACGCGTCACCGAGTAGTTGGGATGCCGGGTGTCGCGCCACAGGCCGCCGTCCATGACCCGACCGGCGTTGGCCGGGTCGGCCTTGAATCGGGCCAGCTGGGCATCACCGATGGTCCCGAAGGCGAAGCCGACCAGCCAGATGGCTACTCCGGCCACGGCCAGCGGGCCGAGCCCGGGCTGGCGGCCAACCTGGCCGAGCTGTACCGGCAAAAAGACCACCCACATCAAGGCGTCCTGCAGCCCGAACACGTGAGAAGACTGACGACCACGAACCGGCTCCCCCACCGGCGGCGCATGGCCTGATACCGGAAGTCTTCGGGCTGGCCCATTTCGCGCCAGGCGAGGTAAAGACTCAGGCGCAGACCCCACACGGTCACCAGGGCGGCAACCAGCAGCTATTGGCCGCCCGCGCTGCCGTCAGCTATCTGGCCTACGACCCAGGCCACGACCACGAAGCAGAGCGGCCAGACCGGGTCGGCGATGGACGCGTCACGCCGGAGGAGACCGGCGATCCAGGTGACGACCAATGACGGCCGCGATCGTCCCCGCGCTCACCGCCAAGACCTCGGACACACCACACCGGCCCTGCTGGCCGGGCTGTCAGACAACGCTCGATCCACCCAGGTGTCCATCTCCATCCAGGTCTCATACAGCCACCGTCGGAACCGGGCGGTCTCGGTGGGCACGTGGGACGCGACGAGTTGCGAACCTGCACGGGAGCGGCCAGCGGGATATATCTCGGCGGGTCCAGCAGCCGATCGAGCCCTTCGAGCCCGGCGTGCGCCGTCACCCCGACGTCGGCGTCGGGCGCGCCCGCACCAGCGCCGCCGCGCCATCCGCCCGGGGCGGGGCAGGCAGACGCCGGCCCGTGACGGGTGACGCTCGACCTACCCGGCCCGTGTCCGGGCCAGCCGGGCGGCGCTAGCCACGGCCCCCTCAGGGAAGATCACCGCGGCATCCAGTGAGCCCATCCCCGCCGCCAGACGTTCCAGGGCCGCCAGCTCCGGGCCACTGTCTTCGGGATCCCGATCGACGATGTGGTTCGGCACCCGCTGGGCCACGGTGTCCACATAAGGGTCGAACAGCAGATCAGACTTCATCACGTACCTCGGGCGCATGTGCAGTTGACCGAGCAGCCACGCCGGAAGCAGCGCGTCGGGAATTCTGGCGTGTCTTCCCACCATCACGATAGGACCGGGCGTCACGTGGTCGAGACCTTCGACCTCGGGGCGGACTTCACACAACATGCGTTCAGGCGTTCGCTGAACTTGCTCGCGTCATCGGACAAGACGACGATACGGCGTCGACGCGTCCCCGCCGACAACAACGCAACAGTGCCCTCCATCGTGAGTCACGCTTCCTGCCGCGAGGGCGCCCGAACGCCCGATCGGCGTCGTTGAGCGTGCGAGCCCAAGGAGGACTGAGGAGAACAGCTGGCCGTCGATGAGGAGGGCGTCGGCCCGAGAAGGTTTGCCGGTAAGGTGTGCCGTGCCTCCGAGATCAGACGCCAGCACCATTCCCTCGGTCACGGGGTCCGCCGGGCTCCTGACGCGACGGTCAGTGCTGCGGCTGTCCGCTGGTGGTGCCGTTGCTTTGGGTCTGGGTAGCTGTTCGGGAAAGCCAGTCGTCTCCCATGTGTCGCCGCGACCGGACCCCGCTTCGCTGCGACGCGTGGTGGTAGTCGGCGCCGGCCTCGCCGGGCTGACCGCAGCGCTCGACCTGACGGACTCCGGATGGGATGTGGTCGTGCTCGAGGCACGGACGCGTGTAGGTGGTCGAGTTCACACCCTGTACGAGCCGTTCGAGACCGGACTCCACGCCG
>CAXMLU010000877.1:0-10107 GCA_964194255.1 uncultured bacterium | reverse complement strand
TGCGCCGGCAAGCCGCGATCGTGGCGGGCGGTCAGCCGGAGGATGAGGACCTGGTGACCCGCCTTCGCGATCTGACCGGGCGGGCCAACGCTGACGTCCCGTCGCTGGTCGAAGCCCTCCGTTCCGCCCTAGCCGAGGCCATCGGAGCCGAGCCCCCTTCGGCGCTGGAGGAACTCGCCGCCGTCGCCTCGGCCTGGCTGAAGACGGCCCGTCCGGCCTGGGACGCATACGAGGGACCCGCCATCGAGGAGCGAGACGAAGCCCTCCGCCACGTCCAGGAGGCGCAGGGAGCGATAGCCGCAGAAACCGAGGCCGCCGCCAGCCACGAACTCGATGCGGAGGCGGCGGCGCTCGCGCAAGCCAGGCGCGAGGCAGCCGATCTGCTCGACCGCGCCGACAACGACAAGCTGCAGGCGGAGGAAGCTCTTCGGCTCGCCAATGATGCGGTCCGCCACTCCAGCGCGGCGGTCACCGAAGCCGAACGGGTCACCGCGCCGGCACCGCCCTCCCACGATGATGCAGGCGGCGACTCGCCGGAGGACGTCGCGTCGAATGCAGATGTCCATGTCCTGGCCCGCATCGCGGCGGTGCGTGACGTGGGCGGGGCCGGCTCGCTTCCGCTCATCGTCGAGGACGCGTTCCGCCACCTGCCCGAGAGCGCCCGATATCGAGGCCTTGACCTCCTGGCCCGGATGGCCTCGACTCTTCAGATCATCTATCTCTCCAACGATCCCGACGTCGAGGAATGGGCGCGGGAGGAGGGCCGGGTGGTTTCGATCGCCCACCAGGGTCCATCCTGACCCGTGCCGGAGCCGGCCCCGACGGCGTACGATGCCATCGCGGACGAGCGCGAACCAGGAGGTGCTGTGACACACCTCACCCAGGACGAGGTCCGAACCCTGGCCGGTTTCCGAGCCGACGAGGCGCCGGTCGTTTCCCTCTATCTCGATGTTGACGGGCGGAGCCACCCTCGCCCGAGGGACTACGAAGCGGAGTTCGGCCATCTCCTCCGCCGGGCCAAAGGCCCGGCCGGTCATAACGGGTATCACCCGGCGGACAAGGATCTCCGCAAGATCGAGTCGTGCGTCAAAGCCGGCTTTGACCGGTCGCGAACTCGCGGCGTTGCCATCTTCAGCTGCACCCAGGCCGGGCTATGGCGGGTCATCGAGCTTCCGGTATCCGTTCGCAGCCGCCTGACCATCAACCAGACGCCTCAGGTGCGCCAGCTCGAAGCGGTGCTCGACGAGTACGAACGGTTCGGGGTGTTGCTCGTCGATCGCCAGCGCACCCGCTTGTTGGTCTTCGAACTCGGGCAGCTGGTCGACAAGAGCGAACTTGTCGACGAGCTTCCGCGTCACGAGGACGACGGCGGAGAGTTCGAGCGAGACCACGTCCGCGACCACGTCGCCGCCTACGCCCACCGCCACGTGCGCCGCGCCGCCCAGGTCGCGTTCGCGGTGCACAAGGATCAGCCCTTTGATCACCTTATCGTCTCCGCTCCCGATGAGATGCTCAACGAGGTCGAACACGAACTGCACTCCTACCTCCGGGAACGGATTGCCGCCCGATTGTCGCTACCTACGACGGCACGCGACGAGGACATTCGCGTGGCGGCGCTGGACGTTGAAGAGCGGCTGCGCCGCGACCGTCAGGCGGCTTTGATAACTCGCCTTCGCGATGCGGTAGGGGCCGGCGACGCGGCATGGGTGAGCGGTGAGGCCTCGGCCGTCAAGCGCGGCGCGCAGGGGGTGGTCGGCCTCGACCCGGTGCTGACGGCCGTGGTGGAACGACGGGTGGAAACCCTGGTCGTATCTGACGGTTACGAGGCTCCAGGCTGGCGCTGTCCGGTCTGCCAGTATCTCGGCACCCGAGGGCGCCGGTGCCCAGTATGTTCGGAGGCCATGAAGGCCGTTGACGACGTTGTCGAGGCAGCAGTCGAAGAGGCATTGGTCCAGTCGTGCCGGATTGCGGTTTGCGCCGGCAACGCCGATCTCGACGTGCTCGGGCGCATTGGCGCGCTCTTGCGGTTCTGACCGTTGGCCACAGTCGGCATCGACATCGGCGGTACAAAGATCCTCGGCGTCGTCCTCGAGGATGACGGCTCGGTCATCGCCGATCAGAGGACGCCGACCCCGATCGGCGCAGATGCGCTCGTCGACGGCATCTCCCAAGTCTTCGCTGAGCTTGGTCGCCGCCACGGCGGCCTCGACACCATCGGCCTTGGCGCGCCGGGCCTCGTGGACCACGGCGGGAATCTGCGTTTCGCGCCGAACCTGCCGGGCGTGCTCGAGCTGCCGTTGCGGGAGCGGCTCGAAGCGCTGCATCCGGGTACGAGCTGGCGGGTGGCCAACGATGCCACCTGCGCCGGCCTCGGCGAGCAGACCTACGGCACGGCGCGCGGCGCCGACGAGGTTCTCCTGGTGACGCTGGGCACCGGAATCGGCGGCGGTATTGTCACGTCGGGTCGTCCGCTCATGGGCGCCAACGGCTTTGCCGGGGAGATCGGCCACATGGTCGTGGACCCGCACGGTCCCCCCTGCCCGTGCGGTAAGCGGGGCTGCTGGGAGCGGTTCGCCTCCGGCAGTGGCCTTGGACGCCTGGCCCGGGAGGCGGCGCACGCCGGCCAGGCCACCCGCGTCACCGAGATCGCGGGCGGGGATCCCGAAAGCGTGCGCGGTGAGCACGTCACGCGCGCCGCCGCCGAGGGGGACCCCGAAGCGTTGGCGGTGATGGCCCAGTTCGCCTGGTGGCTGGCCCTGGGACTGGCCAACCTGGCCAACGTTTTCGACCCGGAGGTGATCGTTCTCGGTGGGGGATTGGTGCAAGCCGGCGACGTCCTCATCGGCCCGGCCCGCAACGCTTTCGCCGATCTGGTCGAGGGCGTCGAGCACCGCCCCGCCATCCGGATCGCGGCGGCCCAGTTGGGCGAGCGGGCCGGCGCCATCGGGGCCGCCGTGCTGGCCCGGGGCGGGCGGTGACAGAAATCGCGACCGCCGAGCGCGAGATCACTGCGCCGAAGTCGTTGATTGCATGTCTCGAAGCCGAGCCTCGGGTACCCCAGCCCCCGAGGCCCGGTTGCGCGTGAGGGTTGGTATCTGCCTGCCGGTGTTCCGCAAGGATGCCGATACCGCCATCGATGCGGCCCGGCGCGCCGACGCCGGCGGCCTCGACGGAGTGTTCGTGTTCGACCATCTGTTCCCGGCTGGTCAACCCGAGCGCCCTGCCCTTTCCGCAGTACCTATGCTCGGCGCGATCGCCGCCGAGACGTCCCACGTCTCACTTGGCCCGCTGGTATCGCGTGTCGGTGTCCTCCCCGATGCCGTGCTTATCAACGGTCTGCTCACTGTCCAACGGTTGGTCGGGTCCCGCCTGATCGCTGCGCTCGGAACCGGTGATAACCGCAGCCTTCTGGAGCACGAGCTCTTTTCCCTCCCCTTCCTTCCCGTCGAAGAGCGACTGCAGAAATTGGTGCGTTGCTGCCGAGCGTTGCGTCAGCACGACGTGACGGTGTGGGCGGCCGGGAATTCGGCGGCCGTCGCCGAGGTGGCCGCCGCAGAGGCGCACGCGCTCAACGTTTGGGGCGGAACGGTCGAGCGGCTGGCCGAGATGCGGCGGAACCTCCCCGATCGAGTTGACCTGACGTGGGCCGGGCCACCACCGAAAGGTGGGGTGGTGGCGATGACCGCCCACCTCGAAGGCCTGGCGACGGCGGGCGTGACCTGGGCCATCTACGGGCCGCCGGCGGAGAGTCCGTGGCCCGCGACCGTGGAAATGGTGATCGAGGCGGCGAAGACCGGCGACTAGCCTTTCGCCATGGAATTTCGCCGGATCACCGGGCTGCCCCCGTATGTATTCGGGATTATCGACACCCTGAAGATCGACGCCCGGCGAGCCGGCCACGACGTCGTCGACCTCGGCTTCGGCAACCCGGACATCCCCTCGCCTGACGTGGCCGTGGAGAAGCTGTGCGAGGCCGCTCGCAACCCGCGCAATCACCGCTACTCCTCGAGCGCCGGCATCCCGAAGCTGCGGCTAGCGGTGTCGAACCTGTACCTGCGGCGCTTCGGTGTCGAACTCGATCCGGATTCCGAGGTGGTCACGACCATCGGTGCCAAGGAGGGCCTTTCCCACTTGATGTGGGTCCTCCTCGGTCCGGGCGACTCGGCCATCGTGCCCACGCCGTCGTATCCCATACATATCTGGGGGCCGCTGTTCGCGGGAGCCGAGGTGCAGCAGGTAGAGCTTGGTCCGGACAAGGACTTCCTGGCCGGCTGCATGGACCGCTGGGAGTCGACGTGGCCCCGGCCCAGGGTGATCGTGCTGTCGTTCCCGCACAACCCGACGACGGCGTGCGTCGACCTGGCGTGGATGACCAAGCTGGTTGAGTTCGCGCGGGAGCGCGAGATCGTGCTGGTGCACGACTTCGCGTACTCGGACACCGCGTTCGACGGCTATCAGCCCCCATCCATTCTCCAGGTACCGGGCGCCAAGGACGTGGCCGTCGAGCTATACACGATGACCAAGAGCTTCTCGATGGCCGGCTGGCGGGTGGCGTTCCTCGTCGGCAATCCCGAGCTGGTGGCCGCGCTCAAGAAGATCAAGAGCTACCTCGACTACGGGACCTTCCAGCCCATCCAGATTGCCGCGATCGTGGCCATGAACGAAGCGCCCGACTACCCCAAGATCGTGAACGAGATCTATCAGGGGCGGCGCGACGCGTTGTGCGACGGCCTCAACCGCATCGGCTGGAGTGTCGAGAGACCCAAGGGGACCATGTTCGTGTGGGCTCCGATTCCCGAGCCGTACCGGGAGATGGGCTCATTGGACTTTGCCAAGTACCTCGTGACCGAGGCCCACGTGGCGGTCTCGCCCGGGATGGGGTTCGGCAAGGGCGGCGAAGGCTACGCCCGGTTCGCCCTCATCGAGAACGAGCAGCGCATCGGCCAAGCCGTACGCAACATCCGCCGGGCCCTCGACAAGCTGTAGTCGCTCTGATCAGCGGCCGAGCAAACCGCGCAGGCAGAAGGCGATGGCGGCGTTTGCCACCTGTTCGGGCGGGTCGCCGCGCTCGATGATGAACGTGCGGGCCAGGTGGTTGACCACACCCAACACGGCATAGGTGAGCACGAGCGGATCGCTGTCGCGGATGCGGCCCTCGACGATGCCTTCCTTGATGTGGCGGGCCAGGTCACCGACGGCCACCTCGCGTCCGCGGGACAGGGCCGGGGCGAAGCGGTCTTCGGTTGCCGCAAACTCGAACAGCACGGAGAGGTGGCGATGCTCATCGAGCCACGCCATCGTCGCCAGGATCCCGAGCTCGATGCGCTGCACGGGATCGGGCTGATCACCGATCGCCTGTTGCTGGATGCGACGCAGGTCGCGTTGGGCCTCCCGCAGGATCTCGACGAACAGCTCTTCCTTGGACGGGAAGTACCAGTAGAAGACGCCTTTGCCGACCCCCAGGCCCTGCACGATTTCGGCGACCGACGTCGGGTGGTAGCCGTTGTCAGCGAAGCGGTGAGCGGCGAAGTCCATGAGCTGACGTCGCCGGTCCCGGCCTCGCGCAGTGAGCCGTCGGTCCATGTCCGATTCACGGTAGGCATTCTTGACCGAGCGGTCAAGGAATGGTCCGGCCTAAAGTGGGCCGGGGATGGCCTACTGGGTGCTCAAAGCCGTGCTGACCCCGGTGTTGCGATTCTTCTTCCGTGTCCGCGTCGAGGGCCTCGAGCACGTTCCAACCGAGGGTCCCGCCATCCTGGCCAGCAATCACATCAGCTTCTCCGACTCGATCTTTTTGCCCCTGGTCCTGCGCCGCCGAATCACCTTCGTGGCCAAGGCCGAGTATTTCGAGAAACGGAAGACGGCGTGGTTCTTCCGGGCTATGGGCCAGATCCCGATCAAGCGGACCGGCGGCTCGGCATCGGAGCGAGCCCTCGCCTCGGCCGCCGAGGTGTTGAGCCAAGGGGGCCTCTTCGGCATCTATCCCGAGGGCACCCGTTCGCCGGACGGGCGCCTGTACAAGGGCCATACCGGCGTGGCCCGCCTGGCGCTCGAGAGCCACGCCCCCGTGCTGGCCGTGGCCATGATCGGCACCCGCGAGGCCCAGCCCATTGGCCAGGTGATGCCCCGGCTGTTCATGCCGATCACCATCCGCATCTCGGCCCCCATGTCCTTTGCCCGCTACGACGACCGCGCCGGCGATCCGCACGTCCTGCGGTCCATCACCGACGAGATCATGTGGGAACTGCGGGAGCTGTCGGGCCAGGGGTACGTGAACTCCTATGCCAAGCGCGGCGAAGTCGTCGAAGCGGCTGCGCCGGAGCTCGTCAAGCTGGTCGCGGCCGTCGGCTAAATCACATCTTTCGCATTACCGTCGCTTTGCGGAAACGGGCCGTTCACACTGCTCCCGTACGCTCGGAGCCATGAGGAGCTTTGTCGTGCGGGTGTGGCTACCCGACCGCCCGGGCGCGTTGGGGGCCGTGGCCAGCCGCATTGGCTCCGTCCGCGGCGATCTGACTGGGATCGAGATCCTCGAGCGGGGCGGCGGGCGGGCCATCGACGAGCTCATTGTCGAACTGCCCTCCGAGGACCTGGTGCCGTTGCTGGTCCGGGAGTTGAGCCAGGTCGATGGCGTTGATGTGGAGGACATCCGTCCCTCCGTCGAGGGGGTCCGCGACCCCCGCCTCGATGCGCTTGAGACGGCCGCACTGTTGGTCGAGCATCGAGAGGTCCATTCCCTACTTCACGCCCTCGCCGAACACGCGGCTCACGACTTCGAAGGCGACTGGGCGGCCATCGTCGACCCCGCCTGCCCCTTGCCCTTGCCCTTGGCCTGCGTCGGGAACCCCCCTGCCGCCGCTTGGCTGGGGGCATTCGTCGCGGGCAGCCGAGCCGCGCTCCGCGTCACCGCGGGCGACTGCGGACCCGACGACGTGGCCTGGGCCACGCTCTCCGTCGCCGACGTTGCCCTCGTGCTTGGCCGGCGAGGCCGGCCGTTCCGCACCCGTGAACGCCGCCAGCTGACCGCCCTGGCCCGCATCGCCGACGCCCGTTGGATCGAGCTCGTCCTCCAGGCCTCCCGCCTGGCCCACCCCAGCGCTGTTGCTAACTGACCCGCTTGGGGCCCCAACCCTACCGGTGGGGCGGGCCGGCGCTAGCTACCAATCCGTTCCCAGGAGCGGGAGCGTTCGAGGGCGCGGCGCCAGCCGGCGTGACGGTTGTCGGCGCCGGACGCGGACATCACCGGGTGGAACTCGGCGTCGAGGGCCCAGTTGCGGCCGATCTCGTCGAGCGATCCCCACACGCCTTCGGCCAGGCCGGCCAGGTAGGCGGCGCCCATCGCCGTGGTCTCGGCGACGGTCGGCCGGGCGACCGGTACCCGTAACTGATCGGCTTGCAGCTGCAGCAGGAGATCCATCACCGACGCCCCGCCGTCGGCCCGCAGGGCGGTGATGGTCCGCCCCGATGCCGCGGCCATGGCCTCGACCACGTCGCGCGTCTGGTAGGCCATCGCCTCCACCACGGCCCTGGCCAGATGGGCCCGGCCCACACCCCGGGTGAGCCCGACGATGGTTCCCCGGGCGTAGGGATCCCACCACGGGCTGCCCAGACCGGCGAACGCGGGGACCACGTACACGCCTTCGGCGTCGTCCAGGGTGGCAGCCAGCGGCCCGATCTCGGCGGCCTCCTGGATGATCCCGAGCCCGTCGCGTAACCACTGAATGGCGGCGCCGGTCACGAAGATGGCGCCCTCCAGCGCGTAAGTCACGGACCCGACCGGCCCAAGGGTCCAGGCCACGGTCGTCAACAGACCTTCCACCGGATCGGGGCAGCGATCGCCCACGTTCATCAGCACGAAGCTCCCGGTGCCATACGTGTTTTTCGTCATCCCCGGCTCAAAACAGGCTTGTCCGAACAGGGCCGCTTGCTGATCTCCGGCCACGCCCGCCACGGGTATTCCCTCGTCGGTCAGAGCGAAGCGGCCGCTGCTCGGATGTACCTCGGGGAGGCATCCGAGTGGCACGCCGAACAGCGAGCACAACTCCTCTGACCACTCGAGGGTGGTGATGTCGAAAAGAAGGGTGCGGCTGGCATTAGACGGGTCGGTGGCGTGGAGGCCGCCTGTCAGGTTCCACAACAGCCAGCTGTCCACCGTGCCGAACGCCAGGTCGGCGTCGGTCTCGACGCCGCCTTCGGTGAGCAGCCACGCCAGTTTGGTGGCGGAGAAGTACGGGTCGAGGACCAGCCCCGTCCGGCGGCGCACGATCTCGAGGTGGCCGGCATCTCGAAGCGCGTCGCACGCCGCCGCCGTCCGCCGGTCCTGCCAGACGATGGCCCGATGCCGGGGTTGGCCGGTGCGCCGATCCCACACGACGACGGTCTCCCGCTGGTTGGTGATCCCAATGGCGGCGATGGCGTGACCGGCGGCGGCCAGGCGGGCCCGCAGCTCGGCCAGCGTGGCCTGCACCGCCTCCCAGATCTCGACGGCATCGTGCTCCACCCAGCCGGGTCGGGGAAAGTACTGCGGGAACTCCCGGTAGGACCACCCGGCCGGCCGGCCGGCGTCATCGATTGCGAAGGCCCGCACCCCGGTCGTCCCGGCATCGATGGCGATCACGACGGACAAGGACAGCCACCCTAGAAGAAGGTCGGCGCCCAGGGCCGCGGATCGGAAGCGAACAGCCGGCTGGCGGCCAGGGCTGCGCCGGCCCGGTCTTCGCGGGCCCGCCCGGCGCGCACCAGGTCCGTGAACGGCGTTCCGCCGAGGTATGCCGCCGCCAGGTCGCCCACCCCGAGGGACAGGTCGGCTGGTTCCTCGCTGCGCTGGCACGACGCGCCGTCAGGCCCGGCATCGAGCGCCCATCGTCCGGAGTTCATTGGGGAAAAGGGGTCCGCGACGTCGAGCACGAGGTGATCCGACCCCGCGTAGTGGCGACCGGACAGAGCGGCCGGCACGTCAACCAGCCGAACCCACATTCCCCTCGGTGATCGTCCGGGTCAGCCGGCGCTGGTCGGCCAGGATCAGGGGCAGCGGCTCGTCGGTCGGACGGAGTGCGGCCATGATCGGACCGACCAGATCGTGGTCGAGAAGGAACCTAGAGATGCCCAGGTAGCCGTCCGTCGTGGTGGATACCAGCTCGGTGATCAGCATGGTGTTCTCGGGGCCGAAATCGCCCCAGGCGCCGGTGACGCGGTAGGCGGCGTAGGCCTCTACCTCCGGACCGTTGCGAAATACGGCCCAGCGAGTATCGCCGGACGGATTTCGGGTCCGGCCGGCCCACATGGTGTTGGGCCGTTCGACCACGCCGGGCACCACGCCGAGGAGAGCGTCGTGCACGGGCCGTACGACGGAGACGATCTCGTCCGGTGCAGTAGCCGGGTCGAGGAGCTGCACCCGGCTGGCCGCCATCCGGCCCCTTTCCCCAAGCTCTGGAAGAAAGGATCCATGGCTCCGGTGGAGCTCCCAGCGAAGTGAGTGCGTGGCCAGCCCGTACCCGAATCGGCCATAGATCCCGGCCTCCGACGCCCACAAGCACGACAGAGCCTCGCCCCGGCGGGCGCCGTCGTCGAGATGATGGCGGATGAGGGCGGTAAGCATTCCCGTGCGGCGGTGGGTGGGGGACACGGTGACACCCCACAGGCCACCGGCCGGGAGGACGGCGCCGGGAACGCTCAGCCGAAAGGTGGTCGTGGCGCTCGTCATCACCACCAGTTCGCCGTCGATGCCGGCGAACGTCCTATCCAGCTCCGTGGTGGTGGCCATCTGCTCCAGCCGCTCGGGAGTGGGGGCGGGGCCGGCGAACACGACGGCCATGGCCCGGGCGAAGGCGGGAAGGTCGTCGGCGGAAATCGGACGGAGGTCGGCGGGCACGGCCGCGGGTCTAGCAGCCGCCCGAACCTGGCCGGGGTCCCTCGTGAGCGCGATCACGACTGCGAACCTTCGCGAGCGGCCTCTGACCAGCAGTTTCGCGGCACCGCCCAGAGGACAGCTGACGCTCGTGTAGTTACACTGGTGTCCTTCCGGTCTAAACCCCACATGTTGTGGTCCACTACCATGAGTACCCCAACATCTAGCGTTCTAGATCGAAACAGACGGCAGGTAAGAAC
>CAXMLU010000876.1:0-1517 GCA_964194255.1 uncultured bacterium | reverse complement strand
GCCGCTCCAGCGCCCGCACCCGCCGATCATCATCGGGGGCGGAGGCAAGCGGGTGCTCTCCATCGCTGCCCGGCACGCCGACATCATCAGCGTCAACCCTGATCTCCGAGAGGGCCTCGGCGGTCCCGAGACGGCCCCAAACGCCACGCCCGCATCGACCACCCGCAAGCTGGAGTGGATCAAGCAGGCGGCGGGATCCCGCTTCGACGACATCGAACTGAATGTTCTCATCGGCTTCAGCCTGATTACCGACAAGCCCGCGAAGGTCGCCGAAGCGATGGGGCCCGCCTTCGGGATATCCGCCGACGAGGCGCTGCACGTCCCGTTGTGCCTGATCGGCACGGTTGATTCCATGGTGGACGAGCTCGAGCGCCGCCGGGAGGAGTGGGGTTTCTCGTACATCGGCTTCGACGGCAACAGCTGGGAGGCGATGGCGCCGATTGTCGGCCGCCTGGCCGGGACCTGATCCTGGCGATCAGCGCAGCCGGCGGCGGAGGATCTTGCCCGTGGCGTTGCGGGGCAGCTCGTCGACGAACACCACGTCGCGAGGAACCTTGAAATTGGCCAAGCGACTCCGCACCGCCGCCTGTACGTCCTCCTCCGTCAGGGTGGCGCCCGGCAGTCGCACGACGTAGGCACGCAACCGCTGGCCGAACCTGTCGTCGGGTACGCCGGCGACGGCGGCGTCCGCAACACCGTCCATGGTCAGGACCACGTCCTCTACCTCGCCGGGAAAGATGTTCTCGCCGCCGGACACGATCATGTCGTCCTCGCGTCCACTGACGAAGAGCCGGCCGTCGGAGTTGAGGCGGCCGACATCGCCGGTGCATATGTAGCCGTCGTTGAGCTCCTTCGACCCTCCGTCCGTGTAGCCATCGAAGAGCAACTCGCTACCGACGAAGATGCGACCCTCCTCGCCGTCTGGCACCGGGGCCCCGTCCTCCGAGAGCAGCCTCACCACCACGCCGCGGGCCGGCACGCCCGCGGTGCCTGGTGCCGCTCTGAGGTCAACAGGAGTGGCGATGCTCACCCAGCCCACCTCAGTCGATCCATAGAGGTTGTAGAGCACGTCGCCGAAGGCATCCATGACCTGCGTGGCAAGGGGCCCGGGGAGCGCCGATCCACTGCTCGCGATGATCCGCAGCGTCGAGGTGTCGTAGCGGCGGCGGACCTCGGCGGGTAGATCCATGATGCGTTGGAGCATGGACGGGACCACGACCAACACCGAGATCTTCTCCGCCTCGATCGCAACCAACGCGTCGGTCGGGTCGAACCGGCGCCGGAGCACCACGGTGCTCGACATGGCGTGGGCGGACATGAGATGGGCGAGCCCCCACGAGTGGAAGAGCGGAGCGGCCACCAGCAGGCGGTCGCCCGCCCGGTAAGGAATGCGGGCGAGCAGTGCCAGCAACGGTTCGATCGACGCGGGCTGGGTGCGGGCGGCTCCTTTGGGAGTGCCGGTCGTCCCCGACGTCAGGATGACCGGCAGGCCGGGGCGGGCGGGCGGGGGCGGGGGC
>CAXMLU010000875.1:0-3314 GCA_964194255.1 uncultured bacterium | reverse complement strand
CCCGGCGCTGTACCTGGTCGTCTTCTACTTCGTCTTTCAGATTGTGCTCAAGGCCGGCATCCCCCAGTTCCCGCTCTTCCTACTGTCCGGGCTGCTCGTGTGGAACCTCTTCTCGACGGGTCTGGCCAACGCCTGCGTCTCGGTGGTCGGCAACTCCGGGCTCATCAAGAAGGTGGCCTTCCCTCGCGAGATCCTGGCATTGGCGTCGGTCGGGGCGGCCATGGTGCATTTCTTTTTGCAAACCGTGGTCCTGCTGCTCGCCATGGTCGTCTTCCGCCACCCCCCTTCGCCGGCCTACATGACGCTACTCATCCCGGGCCTGATCGCCGTCCTCCTGCTCACGGCTGCTCTCGGCGTCTTTCTGGCCGCCGTCAACGTCTATCTCCGAGACACGCAGCACCTGCTCGACCTGGCCCTGCTGGCCTGGTTCTGGGCCTGCCCCATCGTGTACTCGTACCGCACCATTACCGCTCGCATCGGTGGCCACGTGTGGGGCTACCGGTTGTACCGCCTCAACCCGGTGACGCCGATTGTTCTGTCGTTCCAGCGGGCATTGTACAACCGAACGGCTCCGGTCCTGACCAATGCGCCGGTCTCGTGGTACGCGTACCAGTTGCTAGCCGTGATCGGTGCATCCGCTGTACTGCTGGCGCTGGCCATGATCGTATTCGGGCGCATCGAGGGCAACTTCGCCGAGGAGCTCTAGCCCTCAGCGCTGCTTGCGGAGGGCCGCCATATCGGAATCCACCATGCTGGCGACGAGATGGTCGATGCTGACCTCGGGCCTCCAGCCCAGCTTCTCGTGGGACTTGGTGGCGTCACCGACGAGCAGGTCGACCTCTGCCGGCCGGAAGAACTTCGGATCCTGCACCACGTGGTCCTGCCAGTTGAGTCCCAGATGGCTGAACGCCAGCTCACACACCTCGCGCACCGAGTGCGTCTCACCGGTGGCGACCACGTAGTCCTCCGGCTGCTCTTGCTGCAGCATCATCCACATAGCCTTCACGTAGTCGCCGGCGAAGCCCCAATCCCGCCGGGCGTCAAGGTTGCCCAGCGCCAGCTTCTCGTCAAGGCCGAGCTTGATGCGGGCGGCCCCGTAGGTGATCTTCCGCTCGACAAACTCGACCCCGCGCCGCGGCGACCCATGGTTGAACAGGATGCCGCTGGTGGCGTGGAGTCCGTAACTCTCTCGGTAGTTGACCGTGATCCAGTGCCCGTAGACCTTGGCCACCCCGTACGGGCTGCGCGGGTAGAACGGCGTGCGCTCGGTCTGGGGCGTCTCCACCACCTTGCCGAACATCTCACTCGAGCTGGCCTGGTAGAAGCGGATCTCGGGATCAACGATGCGGATGGCATCCAGCACCCTCGTGACCCCCAACGCCGTCGTCTCACCGGTCAGCACGGGCTGGCCCCACGACGTCTGAACGAACGACTGGGCGGCCAGGTTGTACACCTCGTGGGGCCGGTACTCGCGCAGGAGGTGAACGATCGAAACCTCGTCGAGCACGTCCCCCGCTACAAGGGTGATCCGGTCCTGAATATGCGAAAGGCGCTCGAAGTTCAACGTGCTGCTCCGGCGGACCATGCCGACCACCTGATAGCCCTTGTCGAGGAGGAGTTCGGCCAGGTACGAGCCATCCTGACCCGTGACCCCGGTGATGAATGCCCGTCGTTGCGCCATCACCTCACGCTATCCGTCCTTTGCCGGCGTCACGTGCGAGCATCGGGAACGGTGAGCGACTACTACGCCGAGCTAGGGGTGCCGGAGGAAGCGAGCGCCGCCGATCTCCGCCAGGCATACCGGCGCCGGGCCCGTGAGCTGCACCCTGACCTCAACCGGGACGGCCGCGCCGATGAGGACATGGGCCGGCTCAACGAGGCGTGGCGGGTGCTCGGGAATCCCCGCACCCGTCGACGATACGACGAGGCCCGCCGCGCCGGGATCGTCGACCGAGAGATGTGGATACCGCCAGCCTCGGGGTTCCACCGCATCCGCCCGTCGTGGTGGTTGGTCGCCATCGGCGTGCTGGCGGCCATCTTCGTGATCACCGCGTACGCCGCCGGTCCGGCGCCCGTGGCACCTGTCTCTCCTCCCCAATCGGACCGGTGCCTGGTCCACCTTCCCGGCTACGACGCCTTCGTCTCCTGCTCCCAGCCCAACATCGGCCGGGTAGTGGCGGAGTTACCCGGATCGCCGCCAACGGCGACTTGCCCGGCCGGGAGCACACCGCAGCCGTTCCTCGGCCGAGCGGAGACGGTGTGCCTCGAGGTCCGCCAGTGAACCAGACAGGAAAGGGCGGGCTTGACGCCGAGGCGCTGGCCTTCGTGAGCGAGCGCCATCTGGCCACCCTGACCACTCTCCGGCCGGACGGCTCGCCCCACGTGGTCCCGGTCGGATTTACCTACGATCTGGAGCGGCACCTGATCCGGATTATCTCGGACGCCAGGTCGCGCAAAGTGGCGCATCTTCGATCTGGAGGCCGGGCCGCGGTGTGCCAGGTGGATGGACGCCGCTGGATCACCCTGGAGGGCGTGGGGCGGGTCACCGACGTCCCCGCCGAGGTAGCCGAGGCGGTCCGGCGCTATGCCCTGCGTTACCGGCCGCCTCGAACCAACCCGACCAGGGTGGCCATCGAGATCGCCGTCGACCGCGTGTTGGGTCGGGCCTGACGGAAGTGCTCGTGTTGCGAAGGGTGGCCGTGCTCGATGGCGCGGGTGCGCCGCCCGTCTCGGATGCCGAGATGGTCGTCGCTACGGCGACTGAGGCGACTGAGACGCAGCCGCCGTCTTGGCCGGCGTGGCCGTCGCCATTCGTCTTCGTCGCTTGGACAAACCGGCCATATCATCGTCTGGCACCGGAAGCAGAGTCACAGGCGCCAGAAGCCGTTTTTTGCCCCTGCGCCTCCAGCGGCTACGGCTGTTGGCTACGCGGGGGACGCCGGCTGGGGGTCCGTGACCTGCGCCGCCTTCTCGATGACGGCGTCGATAAAGCCGTAATCCTTGGCCTCCTCGGCGGTGAACCACCGGTCACGGTCGGAGTCAGCCTCGATCCGCTCGACCGTCTGACCGGTATGGAAGGCGATGCGCTCCGCCATCATGCGCTTGAGGTAGATAATTTGCTCGGCCTGAATGGCGATGTCGCTGGCCTGGCCCTGCATCTGGCCGGACGGCTGATGCATCAGGATGCGGGAGTGCGGCAGCGCGTAGCGCTTTCCCGGCGTGCCGGAGCACAGCAGGAATTGGCCCATAGACGCAGCCAGACCCATGCACACCGTCGATACGTCGCAGGGGATGAACTGCATCGTGTCGTAGAT
>CAXMLU010000874.1:0-5058 GCA_964194255.1 uncultured bacterium | reverse complement strand
GGCCCCGATGGCGTCGAAGAAACGGCTCGGCAGGGTGCCGGCCAGCATCGAACACGTTCCCGTGTAGTGCGTGTGGAGGATCGTCTGTGCCGCGCCGTCGGCGATGATGGCCGACAGCCGTTCACCGACGATCGACAACGCGTGTTCCCACGTGATCTTCCGGAACTGGCCGGCCCCTTTGGCGCCGACTCGTTCGAGCGGCTGGGTGACGCGGCCCTCCGGGTCAAGCCACACCGAGTTGTACGCCGCCGAGCATTTCGAACACAGCGCGCCTCGGCTGACCTCGTGGTCAGGATCTCCCTTGACGCGCGTGACCCGCCCGTCCTCCACTCGGACAACGATCCCGCACGAGTCATAGCAGTCCCGCGGACACGTGGTCTTCAGTTCCATCGGACGACCTCCTTACTCCCGAACGCGCGCCACGGGTTCGTCGTCGATCCCAAGGACTTCGCATGCGGCGATGCGCTCGTTGAGGGTTTCGTAGGACGCCGGCGACAACGCCAACCCGGTCAGCCGGTCGTCGTCCTCGGCGAAGCGGTAGGCGCGAAAGACCGCCGGGGTGGGGCCGAATCCGCTCACCATGGTCCACGGGCTCACGTACTCCCACACCGTCTCGCCCTCGGGGGTGACCTCGAAGAGGCGGCCGGTCGCGCCCTCGGTGATGAACGTATTTCCGTTCGGCAGCCGTTGGCAGCCGCTGACCATGAAGCTGTAGAAGGCCAGGATCGTCTCCGCCTTGTAGCTCCAGGTCACCTCCTTGGTGGCGGGATCGACCTCGAGCACCTGCGAGAACGACGGGCCGCCGAGGCGATGGCAGCCGTTGTCGAACAACAGGATGTGGCCGTTCTCGAGCCAGCTGGCGTGATGCTGGTGCGACAGGATGCCGGACCCCCATCGCCAGCGAACGTCGCCGGTCGAGCCATCCACGATGGCGATCATGTTGGTCAGCCGGAAGCTGAGCAGCCAGTCGCCGGTGGGCGTGACCTCGATGGAGTTGAGGTGCGTCCACTCCTTGCGGCTCTCCAGCGGGCATTTGACATGGTGGTCGGTGGAGAGGTGCTCCCAGGATCGCCACTCCCGCACGACGTCGCCCACCGGATTGATCTCGCGTACGACGTCGCCCCACATCCAGTCCGGGTCATCAGGCGCGATGTGGCCGCCCTGGACTCGGGTCGCCACATCCGCCGGAAGCTTGGACCAGCGGATCACCAGGGTGTTGCCATTGTCGAGTCGTTGAAAGTCGTGATGCATGTAGAGGTCCCGGTACTCCCACACGACGTTGCTGTCCTGGTCGAGCTCGAACAACGCCCCCGCCAGGCCACCCGTGTGCTCGAGACCTTCCGACGATTCCGGCGGCAGCGCGTGGACCAGCAGCCGGCCGTTGGGCAGCCATTTGAGGTGCTGGATGCCCTCGGGATGGTGCCACTGGTGCACGATGCGGCCCTCGCTGTCGAGCAGGTCGGCGTGGTGGCCGCGTACCGGGCTATAGAGGGTGTAGCCCCCGAACGACCTGGCCTTGTCCCGGTAGACGAGGCCAAGCGGCCGGTTGCGGATGGAGGTCATGGTCCCACTCTTACCGCTGGGCGACCCGCCCGCGCAGAGCCGCTAAGGCAAGCGAGATGCTGACCACCCCGACCGAGGCGATGGCAGCCAACCCTTTCCCCAAAGCGGTCGCGTCCCAACCGTGGCTGACCAACGCCCGCAAACCCTCGAGCAGATATGTGACCGGGTTGTAGCCGGCGACGGTGGAGAGCCACCCCGTCAACTGCGCCCGCGGCACGAACGACGTGGTCAGGAACGCAAACGGGAAGAACAGGATGAAGCTCGAGTTCACCGCCGCCGGGTTCCCGGTCTTGAGGGCGATGGCATAGGGGAAGCCGGTGAACACGAGGCCCCAGGCCCCGGCCATCAGGAGAAACACGACAATGCCGAGCGGCCCAGTCTTGAAGTCGACCCCGACGGCCAGGCCGAGAATGACGACGGGGATGCCGAGCGCCACGACCATGGCGAAGTCGGCGACCATCAAGCCGAGCAGCAGGGCCAGGCGGCGGATCGGCGTCATCAACAGGCGATCGAAGTACCCGCCCTGGATGTCCAACACCAGCGTCGACGCCCGGGACACGCCCGTGACCGCGAAGATGATCGCCACCGGGAGCTGGAACGCCTTGAAGTCGAACCCTTTCAGGCCGCGCTCGGTGATGCTCTGCAGCGATCCGATGTTGACAATGAAGAAGAAGACGGGGACCACCAGGGCCGGAATCACCGACTCCGGATCCCGCGGGATCTGGCGGAGGGCTCGACCCGCGACCGAGATCACGTCGGCCGCGAACCCGGCTTCACGAGCCCGGATGGGTGGCATCTGTCCTTCCGTTACCGCGGTCATCGGCTGCCCTCCTCGATGTGGCCACCAGTCAGTCGCAAGAACACGTCATCGAGCGTCGGCGTGCGCAAGGTCAGGCTGTGCACATTGACGCCCACCTCGTTCAGGGCCAGGGCCAGCGGGGTCACCGCCGCCGCGCCGTTGGGCACCTTGATGGAGAGCACATGGCCGTCCTCGGTGACCTCGGCCACGCCCTCCACCCGGCTCACCCCCCGGCGGGCTTGGTCCGTCTGCCCCGGATCGACGGCCACGTCGATCACATCGGTTCCGATGGACCGCTTCAACTCGGCCGGCGTCCCCTCGGCCACCAGGCGGCCTCGATCAATGATGCCGACCCGGTCGGCCAGCGTGTCGGCCTCCTCCAGATACTGGGTGGTGAGGAAGATAGTCATGCCGAGCTCGGTGTTGAGGCGCCGCACCTCCTCCCACACCTTGGACCGGCTGATGGGATCCAGCCCGGTCGTCGGCTCATCCAGGAACAGCACCTCCGGGTTGTGCACGAGCGCGGCAGCCAGGTCGATCCGGCGCTTCATGCCTCCGCTGTAGGTGCCGATGCGCCGATCGAGGGCCTCTCCGATGTCCACCAGCCCGGTCAGCTCGTGTAGCCGCCGATCGATCTCCGCCCGGCGAAGCCCGTAGAGCCGGGCCTGCAATCGCAGCAGCTCCCGCCCCGTCTGGCGATCGTCGAGGGCGGCGTTCTGCAACGCCACACCGATGCGCAAGCGGACCTCGGCGGGCTGGTCCACCACGTCGTAGCCAGCGACGACGGCGCGACCGGACGTCGGGGCGAGAAGCGTGCACAGCACCCGCAAGCAGGTCGTCTTGCCCGCACCGTTGGGGCCCAGGAAGCCGTACACCTCGCCTTGCTCAACGGCCAGGTCGACGCCGGCCACGGCCTCTTCGTCGCCATAGCGCCGCCGGAGGCCCTCGGTGAGCACCGCCGTCTGTACCGCCGTCCGCGCCATCGGGCGAACCTACCGTCCCCTGGTGTCCGCCGCGACCCCCATGATGTGACCGGCCACCTCTGCCCGCGTGCAGCTCACGCACTCCGCCTCCCCGCCGAAGTCCGTCGTGCGGGCCTCCCGCTCGTCGGGCGGTGTCGGCGAGGTCGGCGTCTCGAGCGCCAGGACCGGGACGGTGATGGCCGCTCGTCTAGCCCGGGTGAACTCCGCCTCCCAAACGGCGGGGAAGCCAAGACCGAGAACCGGATCGGGCGATACCGCGGGCGCGCCGTGGTACTCGAGGGCGAGATGTAGCCAGGCCGTCTGGCTGTCGGTGATCTCCGCCGGTGTACGCCACGGGCCTCCCAGCCCGTCCACCATCACGAGCGTCCTGACCCGGCCAGCGGCGGCCAGGTACTCGGCCGCATAGGCCCCCCAACCGTGGCCGAGCACGACCGGCGGTTCGCTCCAACCCACGGCGTGCAGCACGCGCAGAGCGGCCAGGGTGGTGTCGCCAGGTACGTACTTGCCGCCAACTGACGGTGGGCTCTGGCCATGTCCGGGCAAGTCGGGGGCGACGCTTGGTCCGGGCCAGGTGTCGAGAATGTCCTGCCAATCGGCGCCTCCGTGCGTCAGGTCGGGCAGCACCAGCAGCGGGACGCCGAGCTTCCCCGGTCCGCGATGGAGCCGCAGGGCGTCACCGTTGCTCACCGGCGAACCAGCGCGTCGAGGTGGTCGAGGACGGCATCGGGCTGCTCGAGATGAAGGTAATGGCCGGCTCCGTCGACGCGGGCGTGGGTGGCGTCAGGGATGGCCCGCACCCGCGAGGCGATGATGTGGTCGGGAAGGTCGCTCCAGGTGTCGTGTTCGGAACCGGTGAGCACCGCGACGGGGCAACGGATACGCCGGTACTGGGCCTGCAGGTAGGCCTCGCCCCACGGCCCCGGGACCCCGATGCGCATCACCGGATCGCTTTTCCAGACCAGGCCACCATTCGGCCCGGTCATGGAGCCGTGCTGAGCCAAATGGAATGCCCACTCGTAGGGGAGGCGGAGGTTGAGTTGCTTGCGCCGCGCCGCCAGGTCGTCCAGCGTGGCGTACTCGCGTTGGGGCTTTGACCAGACGGATTCGGCCTCGGCCAGCCATTGCGCGGCGTGGGCAGCGTGATCGTCCACGATCATCATTTCCGGGCCCGGGCCGAGGCCGTCCATGTTCAGCACCCACCGCACCAGATCGGGGAATGCCGACGCCACCGCGAGGACCTGGCCGCCGCCCAGCGAGTGCCCGATCAGACCGACGGGCGGGCCGAGCCTCCGCATGAGGCCAGCCAGGTCGAGGTTCCATGCCAGCCAGCAGCTGCCCGAATCCCCGAGGCGACCGCTGTCCCCGTGCCCGCGGAGGTCCACCGCCACGACGCGGAAACCACGCGCCGCCACCTGCGGGGCCAGGCCATCGAACATGCGGCCGTGGTCCCACCCGCCGTGGACAGCCACGACCGGCGGGGCGGCCGGGTCGCCCCATTCCCACAGACGCAACGTGGTCCGGCCCAGATCGGCAAAGGTGGCGCGATCGGGCTCGGATAGGGACAGGCCAGGCACATAGGGCATCATGGCAGCGGGGGGCGGGGGCTTGCCGCATTAATGAAAATGCGTCAAACTTCTTGAGAGATCATGAACCGGGGCGCGGCGGCGGCATGGGTGGTGGTGGCCTTCCTGGCCGTCCCGGCCGTCCCGGCCG
>CAXMLU010000873.1:0-4084 GCA_964194255.1 uncultured bacterium | reverse complement strand
CTGCAGACGTGCGAAGTGGCGGGACTGGTCGGCGCCCTACCCAACCCCGATCTGGTCGAGTGGGACTACGGCGAGTACGAGGGCCTCACGACCGACGAGATCCGATCCAGGCATCCGGGGTGGTCGCTGTTCCGAGACGGTGTACCCGGCGGCGAGACGGCGGCCGAGGTCGGTTATCGGGCCGACCGGGTCGTCGCCCTAGTGCGCGATACGGCCGGCGATGTACTGATCATCTCCCACGGTCACTTCCTCCGCGTGCTGACCGCCCGCTGGGTGGGGTTGGCGCCGGCTGACGGCCAGGTGATGGGTCCGATGGCGACGGCCGGCGTGGCCAGACTCGGCTACGAGCGAGAGGCGCCCGTGGTGCAACTGTGGAACGACCCGTTCCACCTGGTCAGGTGACGGAGCGCGACTGCGACGCCGCCCAGCCGAAGATTCCCTTGGCCATGAGCGAAGACTCGGCCGCCACCCGGCGTTCGAACACGTCGGCCCGGATAGCGTGGATGCTGCCCTTAGACCGGACGGCGGCCGGCCCGGATGGATCGTCGGCGAACTCGCCGTCGACGGCGAGGGCGGCCATCTCGGCCAGGTGGCCCGCCAGCCGCAGCGCGGGGTCCGAGCCTTCCGCGGCCAGTTCCGCAGCCCGCGCCGCCAGCCGGTCGGCGCCTCCGGCCAGCGCGGCCAGTTCGGCGGCGAGCGCGGTGTCGGCGGCCGGCTTGAGCTGCGCCGGGTTGCCGTCATACCGGCCGCCGTAGAGCCGCCAGACGTTGCGCACCACGAACTCCGGATCGTCGTAGACCGGGCGCAGGTATGGCTTCTCGAGGAGGTGGCTCGGCCCTCGGACGGTGTGCAGGATGTCGTTGAGCCGCGCCCCTTCGTTCATGAGTGTCACCGTCTGGTCGTGCAGGCTGTCGAGAAGGTCGGCGGTATCGGTGAGCGCCTCGCGGATCCGGCCGGCTCCCACCACCGGAAACCCATGGCCGGGCAACATGACCTCGGCCCCCAAGAAGGCCATGACCCGGCAGGCCTCGGCCCACTTTCGCGGGTAGCGCTGAACTTTCTGGGGATTCCCCGCGTTCGGTGACGCCCAGATGAACAGATCGCCGCAGCACAACAGGCGCAGAGACGGGGCCCACGTCCAGGTGTGGTCGTCGGTCTCGCCGCGGGCGTGGTGCAACTCGAACAATGTGTCGCCTACCGTCAGATGGTGGTGGTCCCGGTAGGTCTCATCGGGATAACGGTACTCCGTCGGCCAAAGCAGATTGGGAGCGCGGAACTGTCGCTGGTTGATGATTCCGTTGTACCCGGCCGTCAGGATGTAGCGGTCGAACCGCTGGGGCAGCGCTTCGTGGGCGATCACGTGCGGCGCCGGCCAGCCCCTGGCCACCGCCTCCGCCTCGAACACGGGGACGCCGAAGACATGGTCGATGTGGCCATGGGAGTAGACCGCCGTGTGGAGCGGTTGCGACGACCATCGCCGGATCTCTTGGTGGACGGCGTTGGCCAGAAACTGGCTTCCGGTGTCCACCAGCACGAGGCCTTCGTCGGTCGCGACGGCGCTGACGTTGGCAAACGACGGCACGAACGCCACCCCGTCGAGCGGCTCCACTAGTTGGCCGCGGCCGGAGAACGGATGGTGCTCGGCCGTCGATACTTCTCCCCGCCACAGCCGATCGGCGATCTTCAGGACGTCGTCGGCCACGGCTCGACGCTATCGTCGGCGTAGTGGGCTTGCTGCCGCTGCTTCTCGTTGTAGGTGGGGCCGGCGCGACTGTCTACGGTGCCAACACGTGGCTGGCGGCCCGCACCGACGAACTTGAGCGCCCCGGTACTGTGGCCGCGCGCCGCCGGCCCGGTGCGCTCACCGTGCGCTTGGGCTTGGTCGTAGCCGTCGCGGGGATCGCGCTGCTTGTCCTTGATGCCCTCATCCACGCCGTCCTCGCCATCGCCACGCTCGCATTGGTCGTGATCGCTGTGGCCGTCGTTGTCGCCCTGCTTGGGCGGTTCGGCAGGGCTCGCCGCGGCTGAACGAGCCGTAGGATCACCGTCCAGCGTGAGCGATCGCGCCGTCGACAGGACGTGGGGGAAAGGGGCAGGTGTGGCACACGAGGTGCGGGGAGTGGTGGCTCGGGCCAAGGGGACCGCGGTCTCGTTGGAGACGATCGTCGTGCCTGATCCCGGCCCGGGGGAAGCCCTGGTACGGGTGCAAGCGTGCGGGGTCTGCCATACCGATCTCCATTACCGCGAGGGGGCGATCAACGACGAGTTCCCGTTCCTGCTGGGCCACGAGGCGGCCGGCGTGGTCGAGGCGGTCGGGCCCGACGTGGCCGAGGTGGCGCCGGGCGACTTCGTCGTCCTGGCCTGGCGAGCCCCGTGCGGAGAATGCCGGAGCTGCCGGCGGGGACGGCCCTGGTACTGCTTTGCCAGTCGCAACGCCACCCAGCCCATGACCTTGCCGGACGGCACCCCGCTGTCGGCGGCACTCGGCATCGGCGCGTTTGCCGAGAAGACCCTGGTCGCCGCCGGCCAGGCCGTGAAGGTCGATCCGGCGGCCAGGCCGGAAGCGGCCGGCCTGATCGGCTGCGGCGTTATGGCTGGACTCGGCGCCGCCCTCCACACCGGCAACGTGGGTCGGGGTGACACCGTCGCCGTCTTCGGTTGCGGCGGGGTGGGCGACGCGGCCATCGCCGGCGCCGTGCTGGCCGGTGCCCGCCAGGTCATCGCCGTCGATATCGACCCCCGGAAGCTGGCCTGGGCTCGCGAGTTCGGCGCCACCGATACGGTCGACGCGTCCGTCGTAGATCCGGTGGAAGCCGTTCGGGGGTTGACGGCTGGCTTGGGGGTGGACGTGGCCATCGAGGCGGTGGGGCGACCGGAGACCATGCGGCAGGCCTTCTACTCCCGGGATCTGGCCGGAACGCTGGTGCAGGTCGGCGTCCCCGACCCGTCAATGGTGATCGAGCTGCCGATGATCGAATTCTTCGGTCGGGGTGGGGCGCTCAAGCCGTCCTGGTACGGGGACTGCCTGCCGTCCCGAGACTTTCCTACTCTGATCGGTTTGTACCTTTCCGGGAAGCTTGATCTCGATCGCTTCGTCTCCGAGACGATTTCTCTGGACGATGTCGAAGGCGCGTTTGCCCGCATGCAGCAGGGCGCGATCCTACGCTCGGTGGTCGTTTTCTAGACCTTTCGGCCGTCCTCGCTACAGATAGTAACAGTCTCCTCCGATAAAAATCACAGATAGTGGTTATTTGCTTCCCCGGCGCCGTCTCGGTCGGGCTGGGGCAGCGATCGAAGAGGGGAAGTCAGTGTTTCAGCGTGTTCAGCGCGTCTCAATTCAGGTCAGCGTCGTCCTTGGACTGGTGCTGGCCTCGGCGATACCTCTTACGGCCACGGCGCGAGCCGATACGGTCTCCGACGAGGTTGCCTTCGTCAACGCCATCAACGCCACCCGCATCAGCAACGGGGCCGGCACCCTCGCCGTCGACCCGCGCCTCACGGCCATCGCCCGCTCGTGGGCAACCCACATGGCGGCGGCCGGTGGGATCTCCCACAACGCCCAACTGGCGGCCATGGGTCCGTCCGGCTGGAAGGTGCTCGGCGAGAACGTCGGCATGGGCCCGTCGGTCCAGTCCCTGAATGACGCCTTCGTCGCCAGCCCGCATCACTTCGCGAATATGGTGGACGGGCGCTTCACCTCCGTCGGCATCGGTGAGGTCGTCGCCAACGGCGTCCTCTACGTGGTGGAGGACTACATGGCCGGCGGGACAGCGGCGCCTCCGGCCGCGGTGTCCACTGTCCACGGCCTGACTCCGACTCCTTCGGGCGCCGGATACTGGATGACCGGCACAGACGGGACCGTCTCCGCCAAGGGCAACGCCTCGTTTCTCGGTTCGGCCAGCGGGGTTGCATTGCGGATGCCCGTAGTCGACATGGTCTCCTCCCCTTCGGGCGGCGGCTACTGGCTGGTCGGATCTGACGGCGGAATCTTCTCCTTCGGTGATGCTGCGTTCTACGGCTCCCCCGGGGCCATGCGCCTGAGCCCGCCCATCGGGGGGCTGTCCCTTATACTCATCTCCGAGCC
>CAXMLU010000872.1:0-4235 GCA_964194255.1 uncultured bacterium | reverse complement strand
GATGTGTATAAGAGACAGGGCCTAGCCTTCCTGACATGACGGACGACCTGCTCGCCATCGGTCGGATGTCGCGCCTCACGGGTTTGACCGTGAAGGCCTTGCGTACTACGACCGCGTCGGACTCCTCAAACCGGTGACTGTCGATGAGATGACCGGGTTTCGCTTCTACTCACGGAGCCAGGTTTGCGCCGCGACCCTGATCTCCCGGCTGCGCTCAATCGACGTTCCGCTGGACGACATCCGCCGGTGCCTGAAGAGTCAGGACGACCCGGCCGCAGTAGAGCAGGTTGCTCGCCAACCGCCGCCGACTCGAAAGTCGAGTGGCCCGCATCACCGGCGATCTGCATGAACTCAACCACTTCTTCAGCAACGGGACGGAGACCACGATGACGAGCATTCCACCGACCGCCGAGGCACTGGATCACGACGAAGAGCGCCGACTCGCCATCCGGCTCTTCAACGGGGTCTGGGAGCTCCTGGAGACGGAAAACCGTTCCCAGGAGGACGACGATCGCCTTCTCCACATGGCGCATGCCTCGCGCTACCACTGGGGCCAGGTCGGTTCCCCTGAGCATTTTGCTCGCGGCGAGTGGATCTGCTCCCGCGTCTATGCGGTCCTGCGCCGCCACGAACCCTGCTTGCATCACGCCCAGCGGGTGCTTGACCTCTGCGTGGCCCACGGCATCGCCGACTTTGACCTGGCCTTCGCCTATGAGGCCCTCGCCCGTGCCTCTGCCATCGCGGGCGACGCCGAAGGGGCACGTGCCCTGACCGAGCAGGCGCTTGCCGCCGCGGAGAAGATCGCCGATGACAAGGATCGCGACATTGTCCTGGCCGACCTTGAAACCATTCCGGGCCAGCTCCACTTCTGGTGAACACGGCGAGTAGACGCGCCGGTCCCCCGCTCACCGCGGGCCGTCAGGAGTGATCCATACTGATCGGCGTGGAATCGAGTCGTAACCACATGCGGCGATTAGCGGGCGCGAGCTTTCGCACCAAGCTCGTAGGCATCTCCCTGGTGGGGATCGCGGCTCGCATGTTGCTCGTGATGACGATGACGAGATACCGGGCACCCGACTTTGACGCGGCCTACTACGACCTGACGGCCAGGGCGATCGCTCATGGCCACTGGTTCGTCTTTCCGTTCGGAACCCGTCACGCGCCGAGTGCTCTCTTCCCTCCCGCGTACTCAGTGTTCCTCGCCTCGTTCGGCCCGCTGGGTGCCCAGTCCAGGACATGGCATCTCTTGATCGGCTGCGGCCTTGGGGGGGTCAGCATCGCCTTGTGCGGTTGTCTGGCCCGGCGTTTCCTCAGCGGCGGCGCCAGCCTCCTCGTCGCCGTCCTAGCAGCCGTCTACCCACCGCTGATCGGCTCAGACGCGTCCGGAATGTCCGAGGCGTTGTTCCTACCGCTCATTCTGGCCACATTGCTTCTGGCGATGGAGTGCACCTCTCGCAAAGTGTGGCCTTGGGCTCTCGTGGGTGTCACCATCGGGTTGGGAGCGCTCACTCGCGGAGAGGCGCTCCTTTATCTCCCGCTACTGGTGGTGCCGCTCGCGCTCTTCTCCGACGGCGGAGTTCGTCGGAAGGTCGCACAGGTAGGACTGACCACGATGGTCGTCATTGTTGTACTCGCACCGTGGGCGATACGAAACCAAGCGGTCTTCGGGAGTCCAGTCCTTATTGCGAACGATTCGTCAACGGTGATCGCCGGTGCCAACTGCTACTCGGCGTATCACGGTCAGTACCTGGGCGCTTGGGACCACGCTTGCCTCAACGACAGGCGCCCAGGTGTCCAACAGATGAACGAGACACAACTGAACAACAAGCTGCGATGGGAAGGCATTAGGTATGCCATCGACCATGTCGGTCGCGTACCACTGGTCGCCCTCGTCCGATTGTTGCGGACCTACGGGCTGTACGCCCCTACGCAACAGTGGCGAATCGAGGTGCTGCAGGGCCGCGTCTACGAGGCCGAGCACGTCGGCTGGATCATCTATCTCGCGTTGCTGCCGGTCGCCGTCGTCGGGGCGTCGGAGCTCATCCGTCGACGAGATGCCTTACGCCCACGACGACTGATCGTACTTCTCTCCCCCCTCGTCGCCGTCACCCTCGTCACGGCCCTCACGTACGGAAACCCCCGGTTCCGCATCGAGGCCGAGCCGACTCTCCTCGTGCTCGCCGTTATCGGCGGGACCGTCATCGCCCGCAGGCGACAGGGCAGGCCGACCCGAGCCGCAGAGGCATCGCCGCCGTCGGTGGTGCCGAACCGTGCGAACTCCGAGCTGGTAGCGCATCAGGGCGCCCCGACTGGCTTCGAATCCGTGTCGCCACCTTGATGGCGCAGGCTGCGGCCGGCATGCACGCGTAAACTCCCACGGGACCGGTCGAGGGAGGCATCAACTGCTCGGTGCGCGGTTTCTACGTGCGCAGTCGAGGCGACGCGCGTGGTCTGGCGCCATCCGTCGCTCTGCGGTTGCCATGCCTGAATCTGTCGCGCGGCGTCGATCTCGCTCAACTCGTCGCCGTTTCGGCGTTCCTGTACCGACACGGCGGAGCGAGCACCGTCGCCGGATACGGCGTGGTGCGCACGGTAGCGCCGGCCATCGGCGTATCCGTTGTGGTTCGGGCTACTGGACGCCTCGGACTAGGTCGGCTGCTCCGCGTACTCGCCTTCCTTGCCGCAGCGCTGACGGTGGGCATGGTCGTCGTGATGCGCGCCCACGGTCCGGTGGCCGTCGTGCTGGGTTTGGCGGCGTTCATAGGCGTGGCCCTCGGCACCTATCGCCCCGTGGCCGCCACGCTGGTGCCGTCTCTGACCGGCACGCCAGAAGAGTTGGTCGCCTGCAACGCCGCCAGCGGCTTCATGGAGGGTGCGACCACCCTATTGGGACCCGTGCTCGCCGGCCTGCTGGTCGCCTGGGCCAGTCCGGTTGGGGCACTCGGAGCGACAGCCCTACTCCTCGGCGTGGGGGCGTTCGTTGCTGGGCGACTCCCGACGCCGCCGACCATGCCGCCCGCTCGTTACTGGAGAAACCCGCGAACGGATTCAAGACGATCTTCCGCACGCCCGGGTTGACTGTGTTGGCCGTCCTCGCGGCCTGCCAGACGTTCGTCCGAGGGGCGCTCAATGTGATCGTCGTCGTCTTCGCGGTGAAGACATAGGGCGGGGAGCGGTTCCGTCGGTCTGCTCCTCGGCGCCATCGGTGTCGGCGGCATGCTGGGCTTACCAATAGCCCTCGGAGTCGCCGGGAGGGATCGCCTTTATGGATCGTTCGGACTTGGGCTCGTTCTTTTGGGGGCTGCCGATCGCCGTGGCCGCTGCCACTCCACCTCCTGCTCGTCCTTGCCAGCTTTTGCGTGATCGGCTTGGGCAACGACCTCGTCGACATCGGGTGGCTCACGGCTCTCCCCGGGCGGTTCCTGACCATATGCCGGCCAAGGTGTTGGGCGCGTTTGAAGGACTGCTGCCGGTGGGCATGGCCCTCGGCGCAATCGTCGCCGGTCTCCTCCTCAATCGCTTCGACGTTCGCGTCGCCCTGGTCGTTGTCGGGTCATTCCTCCCCCTTGCCGTCCTCGTCGTCGCACCCCGTCTTCGCCGCCTCGACGCCAAGCTGCAGGGCCGCGACGTCGAGGTCGACCTGCTCCGCCGGCAGCCATTGTTCGCACAACTGCCCATACCACTGCTCGACAATCTGGCCGCCCGTCTCGTGCCGGCCGACTATGCCGCCGGCACGGTGATCATGTCCGAAGGGGAGCAAGGGGACTGCTACATCTTGATCGCTCAGGGAAGCATGGAAATCCGACGCCGCGGCGAAGCGGTGGCCGTGCTTTCCAGTGGCGACGCCTTTGGCGAGATCGCCCTCGTGCGGAACACGCCCCGCAATGCCACCGCCCTCGCGACTGCCAAGGTGTCGGCGCGGAATTGGGACGCGAGGGATTCCTGGCCGCATTGGGTTGCGACCCGATCATCCGTATGGCGGCCGAGGCGGTGGCCGACACCCGATCGTGAGCCGCTTCCTCCGTCGTAAACAACTGCCGGATCGCCCCACTCCCGCGTTTGCTGCGTCCAGACGGCTGCGATGTCGCAGAAACAGATGCGAATCACTGGCCATCGCGGGCGCACGAAACGGTGAACGGGGGAAGTGACGTCGAGGCCGGGCTGCCCAGCCGGGCGAGGAAAGAAGCACGAGTTTCCCGACGGTTCTCGCAGCCCCAACGGGATTCGAACCCGTG
>CAXMLU010000871.1:0-6043 GCA_964194255.1 uncultured bacterium | reverse complement strand
ACGCCGACATCTGCAACCTCTTCGGCTCGGCGGACGAGGTCCGCCACAAGCTTGACGTGTTGGCCCAGCACTGCACGGATGTCGGAAGGGATCCATCCGAGATCACCAAGACCCGCCTCGGCACCATCTTCGTCGGGGCCAGCCGGGAGGCGGCCGAGGCGAAGCTGGCCAGCCAGCTGGCGGCGCGGGGCATGGACCTGGCGTCGATGGACGAGGCGACCCGGGCGAGCATCACCGGCATGTTCCTCGTCGGAGGTCCAGACGAGGTCGCCGCCGAGGTGAAACTGCTGCTCGACGCCGGCCTGGACGGGTTGATCTTCAACCTCCCTGACGCGGATGACCTCGAAGCGGTTGCGCTGGCCGGCTCCATCTTGCGCCCCCTGCTCCCCGCCCGCTGACCGCGCCGCGCCGGCCCCCGCGGGGGCGCGCCCGGCCGGGTGAACGCGCCCTCTATCCTCTCTCGGCATGCAGGAAGGCCCCGACCCGGGGGTCCACCGCGTCCGACGCCGGTGGGTGGTCCCGGCCTCCGCCGTCGTGGTCGTGGTCGTCCTTGCCGCCGCGATCGCCGGCGCGACGGGTATGTGGACATCTGCTGGCCCCGTGCGCACCCGGCCCCTGGCCGCGGCGGCCGCGGCCGACCCCACCGTGGCGTCGACCACCGCCCCGGTCACCACCGCACCCAGCACGACGACGAGCACAGCGAAACCACCGCCGCCCACCGCGCCCCGCCCGACCGCGCCACCGCCACCGCCGGCCACCCCTGCGAGCCGCCTGGCATCGCGGTTGGCGACCGCCATGAGCGGTTTCGCGGGATGCCTGGTGGTAGAGGAAGGGACCAAGGTCATCTACGGCCACAACGCCGGCCAGGCGCTGGCGCCGGCGTCGACAGAGAAGCTGATGACGGCGGCCGCGGCGCTGACCCAACTCGGCCCCGGCTTCCGCTACGAGACCGACGTCGTGGCCACCGCAGCACCCAACGGCGGCTCCGTCGATGACCTCTGGCTGGTCGGCAAGGGGGACCCGGTGCTGGCCACGCCGGAGTACATCGCCTGGTTGGCGCAGAGCCCGGAAGTGGCGAACTTCCCGACCACGCCGCTGTCCGGGCTCTCCGACGCCCTGGTGGCGGCGGGCATTCACACGGTCCGCAATGGCATCCATGGCGATGACAGCCGCTACGACCGCACCCGCTACGTGCCGTCCTGGCCCGCGCTCTACCAGACCCAGGTCGACATCGGGCCGCTCGGTGCGTTGAGTGTCAACGAAGGCCTGATGACCTTGACACCGAAGGTGGTGGCTGCTTCCGACCCGGCTACCTTGGCGGCCTCGGAGCTGGCTCGCCTGCTTGGGCTCAAAGGCGTGAGCGTGGCCGGCGCGGCGGACGGCACGGCACCGGCCGGCGGCGTCGTCGTCGCCCGGATTCAGTCGGCACCGCTCGCCACGATCGTTGACTGGATGCTCCGGGTATCGGACAACTACACCGCCGAACTGATCACCCGCGAGCTCGACCGCCATGCGGGCGGAGCCGGCACTACGCCGGGCGGGACCGCCATCATCATGCGCACCGCGGCCGCACTCGGGCTGCCGACGGCGGGGCTGCAGATGGTGGACGGCTCGGGCCTGGATCACGGTGACCGCTCCACCTGCCAGTTGGAGTTGGCCGCGCTCGACCTCGGCCAGCGCGCCAACCTGTCACAGCTGAGTACCGGTCTGGCCGTGGCCGGGGTGAGCGGGACCTTGATCCATCGCTACGTCGGCACGCCGTTCCAGGGTCATCTGGAGGCCAAGACCGGCTCCATCGACGGCGTCATGGCCATGGTCGGTCACGAGGAGGTCGGACACCCGCTCCGCTTTGCCATGATTGTCAACGGCCCGTTCAGCTGGGCGCAGGGAGCGGCGTTGGAGGATCGCATCGTGGCCGCCCTCGCCACCTACCCGGAGGGGTAGCGGTCTCTACGCCAGTACGTCCTTGGTGGTGAAACGAGCCCACGCCGCCGCCCCGAACACGGCGACCCATCCCAGCTGCAGGATCAGATCTCGCTCGATGGCCGACCAGCTGACCGGGGAGCGCATGAGGTCGCCAAACGCGAACCACTGGTGGCTAAACAGCAGGCCATGGATCGAGTGCAGCTGAGGTATGGCATCGAGGATCTGGCTGGCGATGGCGATCCCGGCCGTAGCGGCCATGGCGCCGACGGGTACCTCGGTCAGCGTCGATGCGAACATGCCGACCGCGGCCAGTCCGAGCATCGACACCCCAACCACCAGCGCGGCGGCAAGGATCCGTACTAGCCCGTCGGACAGAGGCAGGGTGAGACCAGACAGTGTCGTCACCCGGCCGACGGGGAACAGGATCACGCCGGCCACCAGTCCACCGACCGCCACCGCCAACGCGGCGGCCACGCAGAACGCCACGGCCGTAGTGAATTTGGCTGCCAACAACCGGCTTCGGCCCACCGGGCGGGCCAACAGATAGCGCAACGTCCCGAAGTTCGCCTCACCGGAGATGGTGTCTCCGGATACGACGGCCACCGTCAACGGCAGGAAGAACGGGACAACGATCGTCAAGCCGGCCAGCGCCGCGAACACACCGTTGTGGGTGACCTGATCGAGAAACGCAGGGCCGCGGCCCGCTTCGGGTCCATTGGACAGGCGGACCGCGACTGAGATGAGGACGGGCACGGCCGTCAGAACGATCAGAAGAGCGCGGGTCCGCAGCCGGCCGAAGAGGTGCCTCACCTCACTGCGCAACATTGAAGCCCTCCCCGGTCAGAGCCACGAACAGATCTTCCAGGCTCGGTTGCTCGGTCACCAGCGACCGCACCCGCACGCCAGCCCCAACCAGGGCAGCATTGCAATCCTCGGGTTGGGCCCCGACCAGCTCGGCGCGTACCACGCCGGACGCCGGGTCCGGTGACGTGAGCCCGACACCGTTGATCCGGGCCAGCACGGCCGCCGCCTGAGAAACGTCGGCTGTCTCCACTCGAAGCACCCGCTGTTGCGCGGCGCGCAGATGTTCAATGGGTCCCTGCGTGACGATCCGGCCCGCAAACATGATGGCGGCGTGGGTGCAGACCTGCTCGACCTCATTGAGCAGATGGCTGGACAAGAAGACGGTGCTCCCCTCGGTGGCCACGTTGCGCACCAGGCTTCGAACCTCGCGTGTCCCTTGGGGATCGAGGCCGTTCGTCGGCTCGTCGAGGATCAGAAGCCGGCGGGGTTTGGTCAACGCGGCCGCGATGGCCAAGCGCTGGCGCATGCCCAGCGAGTATGCCCGGTACTTCTTGGTCGCAGCCGCGCCGAGACCCACTCGGTCGAGAGCCACATCGATGCGGCGCCGGCGGTCGGCGACGGCCGTGCGACGCGAGTTGCCAACCAGGCTGCTGGCCAGCGACACACCGCGCCGGTATTCCGGCCCGACCTCGTCGTAACGGAGCAGGTTGTCCCGCCCCGACAGGTACGGATAGAACGCCGGCCCCTCCACCAGGGCGCCGACATCGGGGAGGGCGAGCTCGGCGAGGGCCGGGATCTCGCGGCCGAGGACCCGCACCTGCCCGGCGTTCGGGTAGGCCAGGCCAAGCAGCATCCGAATCGTGGTGGTCTTGCCTGAGCCGTTCGGTCCGAGAAAGCCGAATACCGAGCCCTCAGGGACGGCGAGATCGACGCCGTCGACGACCGTTTGGTGCCCGAAGCGCTTGGTCAGTCCCGACGTCTCGATGGCCAGGCCGTCAGCCGCCGGCATCACGCCCCAGCCGGGGTATCCGCGCTCGCGGCGGGGGCCGCCACGGGCGTAGACGCGGCTGCCGCCTCGAGGGCCTCGGGCGTAACTGCCCCGGCCAGGATGCGACCATCATCATCGAACAGCACGTTCACGAGTGACGTACTCAGCAGCCGGCCGTGTCCCCATGCACCGGAAACCGGTGTGGTCGCCTTGTCCAGCAGCCCGCCCGGAATCCCCTGCATGTTCACGCCGCGGGCGATGAGGATGCTGTCCCACGCGTCGCCAACCGTCTGGGTGCTGGTCGGTGTTGCGCCCGCGGCGGGCGGCCCGATGCTCGGCGACGGCGCGCCGGGAACGCTGAGCGCGGGGCGACCTTGGCGACGGAGCTTGCCCCTCCCATCGACGGGAGCAGGGGCGTTCACGGTGGACCCAGGCGGAGGGGTGAACGCGAAGGTCGATGCGGCCGGCCGGTGCAAGCCAATCGAGGTGAAGCCGAATTCGACTGCGGGCGTCGTCTGGTTCCGGCCGAGTACCTGGATACGAAGGGGCAGCCCGGTGGCCGAGTCGATAGCAACGACGACGTCCGCGACCAGCGTCTGACCAGACCGCGGCGAGAGCACGAGTTCGTAGACAGGTCGGCCGGCGACGAACGCCGTGTTGCGGACGCTCACGCGAGTGGATGGGTTGATCGAGTCGAGGAAGTCCTTGGCGGCGGAACCCGGGGTGGTGGGAGTGGCCGCGGCGTCGGCCGGATCAGTGGTAGACGGCTCAGCGGTAGACGAAGGCGCGGCCGAACCCTGGACCGGAGCCTTCTTGGTGACGGTCGTGTGTGTCACCTGCATGCCTGTGCTCTGCCATTGCCATACATCAGCGCCATTGCGGATGAAGTCGGTCTCGGTCAGCCCGGAGGGCAGCGCCACCCGCACGTGCTCCGGTCCGTCAACCCAGACCTTCGCGGAATGGCTGCCCGTCACGAGCGAGAGCACCGTGGAGTTGAGCGTCGAGCCCCCGCTCACACCGGCGGCATCGGCCAACGATCCGAGGTCAGGAAGACCCAGATGCGTCGATAGCCGTATGGTTCCGGAGAACGCATCGACGTGGGCGGCTTGGGCCTTGTCGACGAGCTGCTGCGGCGTCAGCGGGGGGAGATTCGGCTGTCCCTCGGCCGACGCCAACCGGGGCGCCAGGCCAATTCCGCCGATGATCACTCCGGCTACGACGGGCGGGGCGAGCCAGCGGAGGCGACTCGGTGCAGAACGAACGCGATCGGCCATACAGCCAGGTAATCACAGCAACCTGAACGAACCATGAGACTCGCCTGAAAGACCTCGAAGAATCCTGCCAGAGTGGTTCCGTGCGAATTCTCGTCGTCGACGACGAACCGTCGGTACTCGCCGCGGTGGGCCGCGCCCTTGAAGTCGAACGCTACGACGTCGAGGTAGCCAAAGATGGCGCCGCCGCGCTGAGCGCTATGTCCATCACCCGGCCCGACGCGGTCATCCTCGATGTGATGATGCCCGGGGTGGATGGACTCGAGGTGTGTCGCCGGATGCGGGCCCTCGGTGAAAGCACGCCAGTCCTCATGCTGACAGCGCGCGACGCCGTCTCGGACCGGGTCGCCGGCCTGGACGCGGGTGCCGACGACTACCTCGTCAAACCGTTTGCCTTGGAGGAGCTCCTCGCCCGGTTGCGGGCGCTCCTGCGCCGGGCACCGTTCGACTCTGGCGACGACCACGACATCATGAGTTTCGCCGACCTGCGTCTTGACCCGGTCGCCTACTTGGCCTTTCGTGGCGACCGGCGCCTTCAGTTGACTCGCACGGAATTCTCGTTGCTGGAGTTGCTCATGGATCATCCCAACCAGGTCCTCACCCGGTCGGTGATCTTCGACCGCGTCTGGGGCTTCGATTTCGGTCCTTCCTCCAACTCCCTGGAGGTCTACGTCGGCTACCTCCGACGCAAGACCGAGGCGGCCGGCGAGCCCCGACTGATCCACACTGTCCGCGGTGTCGGCTACGTGCTGCGCAAGGAGTGAGCTTCCGGGCTCGTCTGGCGTTGACGGCAGCGGCCGCCGTGGCCGTCGCCATAGCCGTCGCCTCCTTTGCCGCCTACTTCAGTGTCCGCGCCGAGCTGCGCTCCGAGGTGAAGACGGCCTTGCGACGCGACGTGCGCAGTCCCGGAGCGGCCGGCGCGGATGTGCAGCTGGTCCATGCCGATGGAACGGTCCAGCATGTCGGCGAGGCCGGCTTCACTCTGCCCAGTGTCGATAAGGCGCGTGAGGTCGCGACCGGAACCCGCCCGCCGTTCTTCGCCGATGTACGGCTG
>CAXMLU010000870.1:0-19264 GCA_964194255.1 uncultured bacterium | reverse complement strand
AAGCCGTACCTGGGCGCGACGCCACTGGCCACGGCCATAGCCGTACAAGAGGGCCGGCCCCTCCCTATCACCGAGCTCCGGTCCGACGCCGATCCGAGGATGGTGGCCGCCGCCACGAGGGCCATGAGGCGCATGCCGGAGGATCGCTTCGAGTCGGCGGAGGCCATGAGAGCGGCCTTGCTGGCGCCCGTTATGACGCCCGGCATGGTCCCAGTTCTGGTGGCCGCGGGCGTCGACCCCCCGGACGCCACCGCCGTCGTCCCCCTGGCGGGCGGCGCCGCGGTCGGCGCTGCGGTTGGCGCCTCGTACTCCACCGTCGTGCTTCCGGTCCGTCGTCGCCACCGGCTGGCCGGAACGTTGGTGGCGGGGCTGGTGGCGGCGGGGTTGGCCGCCACTGCCGTTTTCCTCGGACCGTGGAACGACGTGCCCGCGTCAACCCGTGGCACCACGACGACGTCGCCGCCGCCGACCGCGTCGTCGACGGTCCCCGTCGTGGTGGTCCCATCGACCACCCCCGACACGGCCACGACGCTGACCCCGACCACAACACCCAAGAAGCGCCGCAAGGGTGGCTCCACGACTATCCCAGGCGGAGGTGGCGACAATGGCGGAGGCTGACGCCGTCGGTGCCGTCGAGGCGCTCGAGCGGATTGCCCACTTGTTGGAGCGCAGCCGCCAGCCGACGTACCGCGTGCGGGCGTTTCGCACCGCCGCGGCCACGCTGGCCCGGGTCGGCCCGGAAGAAGTCGCCCGATTGGCCGCCTCCGGCCGGCTTTCCGAGTTGCCGGGTGTCGGGGACACGACCGCCAAGGTGGCGGAAGAGGCGCTGGCCGGCGTCCGGCCCACGTATCTGTGCCGCCTGGAGGAGACCGTGGAGGACGACGCCGAGCCGGTACTGGAGGGACGGGCGGCAGAGATCCGCGCCCTCCTTCGGGGCGACTGTCACACCCACTCCGACTGGTCGGACGGAGGGAGTCCGATCGAGGTGATGGCCCGCACCGCCGCCGGTCTGGGGCACGACTACATCGTGCTCACCGATCATTCGCCTCGCCTCACCGTCGCCCACGGCCTGAACGCCGAGCGCCTCGTTGAACAACTCGGCGTGGTCGAGAAGTTGAACCAGGAGCTGGCCCCGTTCCGCATCCTCACCGGCATCGAAGTCGACATTCTCGAGGACGGCGCGCTCGACCAGGAGGAGGCGCTGCTCGCGGGGCTGGATGTGGTCGTCGCCAGCGTGCACAGCAAGCTGCGGATGGAAGAGCCGGCCATGACTCAGCGGATGGTGGCGGCGGTCGCCAACCCCCACGTCGACATTCTCGGGCACTGCACCGGCCGGCTCGTCATGGGCCGGGGTCGTCCAGAGTCCACCTTCAATGCGGAGCTGGTGTTCGCGGCGTGCAAGCGCTTCGACAAGGCGGTCGAGATCAACTGCCGGCCCGAACGACTCGATCCGCCCCGCCGGCTGCTCCGCCAAGCGGTGGAGATGGGTTGCAGAGTGTCGATCGACACCGACGCCCATGCCCCCGGTCAACTCGAGTGGCAACCGTACGGCTGCACCCGGGCGGCGGAGTGCGGCCTGCCCGATGAGGCCATCGTCAATCGCCTCCCGGCCGAGGAGCTGGTCGGCTGGGCGGCGTCACACCATCAATAGCCGGCGGCGGAGGCAGTGCGGGGTCGCGGGTCGGCCGCGCCGGCCAGATGGTCGTCGTCCACCATAATCAGATGAGCGTGGCCGAAGGCGCTGTCAAACGCACCGAGGCGGACCACGGAGTGGCCTCGTTCCGCCAGACCGGCGTCCCAACCAGCCGGGGCGTGTCCTTCGACTAGGACGCGGACCCGACCGCCCTGCCGCCACGTGTCGAACCCGGCCCCTTGGGCGGCGCTCGCCAGTGCCCACCGCCCGGCCGCGATGGCCGGTCCGGGCGACTGTCCGCCAGCCAGGACCCGCGCCGCCAGCTGCAGGAGGATTTGCGGCTGGCTGTCTCCGCCCATGGTCGAGGCGACGGCGATCATGTCGCGGCCGGCGTCGGAGGTCACGAGCAGAGGGGAAAGGGTATGCGGTGGGCGACGGCGCGCCCGGTACTCGGCCGGATGGCCGGGGATCAGGGAGAACCCGATGCCGCGGTTGTGCAGAAAGATGCGTACGCCCGGAACGATGAGGTGAGAGCCGAACCCGGACGCGTTTGACTGGAGCAGGGAAACGCCCATGCGCCCCTGATCCACGGCGGTGAGACCGATGGTGCCGCCTCGGCCGTACCCCGTCTCGGCGCCGAGCGGGGCCGCTCTCGCCGGGTTGATGTCGGCTCGCCGCGGCGCCAATCGCTCCTCGCCGACCAGGCCCGCACCGTCGGCGCCTTCGTGGAGCACGTCGATGCGGTCCCACCCGGCCTGGCGGGCGGCCTCCACCAGGAGGTGGGGCCACAGCGCCTCGTCAGGGTCGGCCGGCAGCGACAGGCCGGCCGCGATACGCGCCCCGGCGAGGGTGAGATACCCCTGGCTGTTCGGCGGCACCGTCCACAGCCGCCGGCCCCAGGCGGCGGTATCGAGGGCCACTACCCACTCGGCCGACCAGGTGCGGAGGTCGTCCTCGGTGTATTCGCCGGCGCCGAGCGCCAGCAGGTTCTCCCCGAACTCCCCGCCGTAGAACCCGGCGCGACCCGCATCGGCAATCGCCCGAAGGGCCCGAGCCACGCCGGGTCGCCGGACCACATGGCCCACTCGCCGCAGCCCGGCGAAATCGGCGGCATCGGGATGCGCGGCCAGCGGCGGCAGCGAGCCGATCAGACCAGCCGAAGCGCAAAAGCCGTCGGCCGCATACCGGAGGGCCGGTTCGAGAACATCGGCCAGCGGCAAGACCCCGAAACGGTCGTGCAGGGCGAGCCATCCGTCAACGCAGCCAGGCACGGGCACTGACCGGATGTCACCGCGAAACGGCATGGCATCGAAGCCCTCGGCCCGCAGCCGGTCCGGATCGGCGCCGGAACCGGCCCGCCCGGAGGCATTGAGCGCGACCGGCTGCTGACCGGGGCCGGGATGGACGACGGCCAGCAGATCGCCACCCATCCCGCAGACGTGGGGGCTGGTGACGGCCAGCACAGCACTGGCGGCGACCGCCGCGTCGGCGGCGCTGCCTCCGGCGCGCAGCGCGCCGACCCCCGCCTCGGTAGCCACGCCGTCGATCGTGCACACCATCCCGCTCGGGACGCGCACCGTTGGGAACGGCGCCAGCGACGCACTCACAGCGGGGTATTGGAGTGCTTGCGACCCGACAGGTGCTCCCGCCGCTGGGCCAGCTGCTCAAGGGCGCCGACCAGGATGGGCCGCGTGTCGGCCGGATCGATCACCTCGTCGACCAACCCTCGCTCGGCGGCCACCCAGGGATTGACCACCGCCTCCTCGTACTCGACCTGGCGGGCGGCGCGAGTGGCGTCGTCCACGTCCCGGTAGAGGATCTGCACGGCCCCGCTGGCGCCCATGACCGCCACTTCGGCGGATGGCCAGGCGACACACAGATCGTTGCCGATCCGCCGGGAGTCCATGACGATGTACGCGCCGCCGTACGCCTTGCGGAGAACGACGCAGAGGCGGGGAACGGTCGCCTCGGCGTAGGCAAACGCCAGCTGGGCGCCGTGGCGGATCATGCCGCGCCACTCGAGGTCCTTGCCGGGAAGGAAGCCAGGTGTGTCGACGAAGGTGATGAGCGGCAATCCGAAGGTGTCACAGAAGCCGACGAAGCGCGCCCCCTTCTGCGACGCGGCGATGTCCAGGGTGCCGGCCATGGACTGCGACTGATTGGCAACGATCCCGACCGGCCGTCCTGCGATAGAGCCGAGGGCCGTGACCAGGCTTGGCGCGAACTGAGGGCGCAGCTCGAGTAGATCGCCGTCGTCGACGACCGCCCGGATGATGGCGCGTACGTCGTAGCTCCCTGTCGCCCGGGCGGGAATGAGCTCACGCAGCTCGGGTGACTGGCGCTCGACCGGATCGCTGCATTGCCACCTCGGCGGTTCTTCGTCGGTATGCGAGGGCAGGAAGGAGAGCGCCGCGCCCAGCCGGTCGAGGGCACCGTCCTCGTCGGTTGCGACGAAGGTGGCCACCCCGGATTGACGGGCGTGGACCGCCACCCCTCCGAGTTCAGTCGCGGTGAGTTGAACGCCGGTGAACTGGGCCACCAGGCTGGGGCCGCAGACGAAGGCATACGCGTCCTCGGTCATAGCCACCAGGTCGGCCAGTCCAAGCAGCAGCGCGGGTCCAGCCAGGGCGGGGCCGGTCACGGCCATCGCGACCGGCACGATCCCCGAGCAGTCCACCACGGCTCGCGCCGCCCGTCCCCACGCATGCAGGGCAGCTACGCCTTCGCCGACATCGGCTCGGCTGGTCGTGATCACCCCCACCAGCGGCAGGCGCTCGTTGAGGGCCACGGCGGCCGCCCGTACGACCGTCTCGCCGTCGACTTCGGCGAGTGATCCGTCGCCGCCGGACGTATCAGTGCGCACCAGGACGACGGGACGGCCAGCCAACTCCTCGATGTCGGCTCCGACTGCGCCGGGTACACGGCTGCGAAGGCGGACGGAGACGGCGGGCGTCACCAGCGGCATGATGGCGGACACTACCGGCTCCGGAGATAGCGTCGACGCGGTGGAACCAACCGCCCGCTTCATCGAGCTCATGCGGGAGCCGGAGCACAAGCTGGCGCTCGACGAAGCCGCAGTGCTCATCGCCGCGCACGCCCTTGGGCCCCTTGACGTGGAAGCCGAGATGGCCCGGCTTGATTCGTTGGCCGCCCGCTGCGGACACGGTTCGCTCGATCGACTCACCGAGGTCCTTTTTCTCGAAGAGGGGTTCACGGGAGACAGGGAGTCCTACGACGATCCACAGAACAGCTTCCTCCCGCGGGTCCTCGATCGACGCCGGGGTATTCCCATCACCCTGTCCGCGGTCACGATCGAGGTGGCCCGCCGGGTCAATGTGCGCCTGGCCGGGATTGGGATTTCAGGGCATTTCCTGGTCGGCTCACCCGCCGACGAGATCTACCTCGATCCGTTTGACGGCGGCCGGCGATTGACCGCAGCTGGATGCCAGGCCCGGTTCCACGCCGTCATCGGCCCGGCGACCCCGTGGGACGACGCCTATCTTGCTCCGGTTGGACCACGGGCCATCCTGGCGCGCATGCTGGCCAACCTCCGGCAGCGCTACCTGGCCGACGCCGACGCCGCATCCCTCATCTGGGTGCTGCGGCTCCGCCGCGCCATTCCGGGGATAGCTCCGGGCGAGTCCGAGGAGGCGGCGCGCATCCTGGCCGGCGCCGGTCGCTTTGCGGAGGCGGCCGCGGTACTGGAAGCGGTTGGCTCGGACTCGCCGGCTGTGGCGTTGCGGGCTCGTCTCAACTGAAGCCGGTCACCCCATTACAGGATGCGACTCTGGTGGCCCTTCCAGTATTCGTCCTTCAACAAGCGCTTGTAGAGCTTGCCGGTCGGATGGCGGGGTAACTCGTCACGGAAGTCGATCGTACGGGGACACTTGACGTCGGCCAGCTGTTCCCGGCAGAAGGCGATGAGCTCGCGCTCCAAGGCTGGACCGGCAGTGGCCATATCGGTGAGCTGAACGACCGCCTTGACCTCCTCGCCAAAGTCGTCGTTCGGGATCCCGAAGACGGCCACATCCACGACCTTCGGGTGCATGGTGAGCACGTTCTCCGCTTCCTGGGGGTAGATGTTGACCCCGCCGGAGATGATCATGTTGGCCTTGCGATCGGTGAGATACAGGTAGCCCTCGGCGTCGAGGTAGCCGATATCGCCGAGCGTCGACCAGCCTTTGGGATGGCGGGAAGCGGCCGTCTTCTCCGGGTCGTTGTAGTACTCGAACTCGGCGCCGCCCTCGAAGTAGATGACCCCCGGCTCGCCGAGGGGGAGCTCTTCTCCGTTGTCGCCGACGATGTGGACGGTGCCGGCCAGGGCGTGGCCGACTGTTCCGGGGTGAGCCAGCCATTCCTCTGATGTGCAATACACGAAGCCGTTGCCCTCCGTGCCCGCGTAGTACTCGAAGAGCTTCGGACCCCACCACTCGATCATCTGGCGCTTGACCGGGACCGGGCAGGGGGCGGCGGCGTGGATGACGGACACCAGGCTGGAGACCTCGAAGCTCTCGCGTACCGACTCGGGCAGCTTGAGCATCCGCACGAACATGGTGGGCACCAGCTGGGTATTCGTGACCCGGTGACGTTCGATGAACGTCAGCATCTCCGTGGGGTCGAAATGCTCCATGATGATCACGGTCCCACCGAGCCGTTGGACGGCCATGCAGAAGCGGAGGGGCGCTGAGTGATACATGGGCGCGGGGGAGAGGTACACCGTGTCGGCGGTGAATCCCCACATCATCGAGCCCATCAGGGCGATGGCATCGGGCGCCCCGAAGGGCTGCCCGGTGAGCGCTTTGCGTATGCCCTTGGGCCGACCCGTGGTACCCGACGAGTAGAGCATGTCCATGCCCTCTCGCTCATCGGCCAACGGCTCGGCTGGCTGCGCCGCCACCGTCTCCTCGTAGGGTTCGTAGCCGTCGATGATGCCGTCGACCATGAGCTTGGTGTGGACGCCGGGGATGCGGTCCAGCACCTGGGCCGCCACATCCCGCATCGCAAAGGACGTCACGAAGGCGCGGGCTCCGCAATCGTTCAGGATGTATTCCATCTCGCCCGCCGTGAGCCGGGAGCTGACGGCCGTGTAGTACAGCCCGGACCGCTGGGCCGCCCAGGTGACCTCCAAGTAGCGGGGATGGTTTTCCATCATCACGGCCATCCCGTCTCCGGGGGCCAGGCCCCGTGACGCGAGGAGTTGAGCCAACTGGTTGGATCGGTCGTTGAGGGTGCCGTAGGTCACGGATTCACCGCTGTTGGCCATGACGACTGCTGCCTTATCGGGCGTCGCCTTCGCCTGGGCCCCGAGATGCATCGGCGCAGCCTATGCGCCAAATTTCGGCTCAGGACTGAAGTTCGGGGACAGACGTGCCGATAAAAGCGGTGGTGTCCGTGCCACCGGTGTCGGGGCCGCCCGTGGCGGTGCCGCCGGTATGGCCCGTCGCTCGTGTCGGCTGCCGATCCTCAGAGGCCGCGGATGGATCGGATGGGCGATCGGGGACCGAAACGCGGCGCCCGGATCCGGCCGGCGCTGAGCAGCCGCAGCACTCGTCCGCGGTGGCCGCGGTAGGGCTCGAGCAGTTCCAGCATGCGGGCGTCGTCGCCTCGCGGTTCTCCGGCGAGAGCCCACGCCACCTGGTGGGGCAGGTGGTAGTCGCCGACGCTCACCGCGTCGCCGTCCCCCAAGGCGACCATCGCCACCTCGGCCGCCGTCCACGGCCCCATGCCGGGCAGGCATGACAGCCGGGCGCGTGCATCGGGCAAGGGCATGTTCACGGCTTCCTCCATGCGGGCCGATGCAAGCGCAGCCCGCCGGATGGTCTCGGCCCGGCGGCGCTCGACGCCCCAGCGGTGGTAGGCCCACGACGGGGCGGAGGCCAAGGCGGCTGGAGGCGGTGGGAGCAGCAGGCCGCCGTCGCCGGCCGGGCCCGGGGCGGGTTCGCCCAAGCTGCGCACCAGGGCGGCGTAGCTCCGCCATGCTTCCCGACCGGTCACCTTCTGTTCGATGATCGTCGGCACGAGGGACTCCATGACCGCCTGGGAGCGGCCGATCCGCAGCCCGGGATGCTGGTGGTGCAGACGGGCGATGACCGGATGGTGTGGCTGGAAGCCGGCATCGTCATCGTCGTCGCCCAGGAGCGAGGGCAGGGTGGCCAACACCCAGGCGCGGCCCGGCCCCCACGCCCGGGCCGAGATGCGCGTCGGTGAGTCCCATCCGATGTGCAGCGTCGCCGGTCCCTCGGGGGTGCGGGTGGCTCGCCACGCCACGTCGCGGCCGATGCGAACGGTCGGATCGCCCCGGCCGCGACACAGCGGCCCCAAGGTCAACGGGATGCTCAGCGGCCGGCCCGGATCGAACACGACCTCCATCCCGGGGACCCTATTTGCTCCGATGCCAACGTGCCGGCATGGCAGGCTGGTCCCCATGACCACGCTCACCGAAGAACTGCGCTGGCGGGGCCTGGTCCATCAGATGACCGATCCGGACACGCTGACCAGGGCGCTGGACCATGACGTGCTCACGGTGTACGCCGGGTTCGATCCGTCCGCCGACAGCCTGCACCTGGGCAGCCTGCTCCAGCTGTGCAACCTCCGCCGACTCCAGGAGGGAGGCCACCGCCCGATCTTCCTGGCCGGCGGCGGCACCGGAATGATTGGAGATCCCGGTGGCAAGACCGAGGAGCGCAACTTGCTCACCCGAGAGCAGCTCGAGGCCAACCTGGTGGGCATCCGGGGTCAGCTCGAACACTTCGTCGATCTCGGCTCGGGCCGTGGATTGCTTCTCGACAACGGGGAGTGGTTGTGGTCGCTGTTGCTGCTCGAGTTTCTTCGCGACGTCGGCAAGCACTTCACGGTCAATCAGATGATTGCCAAGGAATCGGTGCGCTCCCGCCTCGAGGAACGAGAGCAGGGCATCTCGTATACCGAGTTCAGCTACATGCTGCTGCAGGCCTACGACTTTTTCCATCTGTTCGATCACTACGGCTGCCGGCTCCAGATCGGTGGCAGTGATCAATGGGGCAACATCACGATGGGGGCGGACCTCATCCGCAGAGTGCGGGGAGGTCAGGCGTTCGGGCTCACGTCGCCTCTGATCCTGCGCAGTGATGGCACGAAGTTCGGCAAGAGCGAAGCCGGGTTCAACGTCTGGCTCGACCCCCGTCGCACCTCGCCCTTTCAGCTCTATCAATTCCTCCTGGCCACCGAGGACGAAGTGGTGGGCACCTACTTGCGCGCCTTCACGTGGCTGGATCGGGAGCGCATCGAAGCGCTGGACCTCAGCACGACCACGCATCCGGAGGCGCGAGAGGCACAGCGGGCGCTGGCCCATCACGTTACCGCCCTAGTGCATTCCGAGGCCGACGCGGTCCGGGCCGAGGAGGCCAGTCGTGTCCTGTTCGATCCGAATATCGTCACCCTGGACGAGCAGACGCTGCTCGACGTATTGGCTGACGTTCCCCGCACCACCGTGAACCTCCACCAGTTGGACGAGCCCGGTCTCGAGCTGGTCGACATCCTCAAGACCACCGCCCTGGCCAATTCGAAGGGCGACGCGAGGCGCCAGATCAGCCAGCGCGCGGTGGCCGTCAATAACGAACGGGTTGCGCCCGACGATGGCGGGCGTCGGTTGGGACGGAGTGACCTACTGCACCAGCGGCTGATCCTGTTGAGCCGAGGCAATCAGCGCCACGTACTGGACGTGGCCGGTGACGCGGGCGGGAAGGGGCCGCCGGACCGGTAGCCTCGGTAGCATGAGCGTCGAGTCCGGAACGGTCCCGTCGGGCCGCCCCGGGCTGCCGGCGGTGGCCCTGCGTGGTCTGACGAAGCGTTTCGGCGCCAAGCTGGCGGTCGGCGGGATTTCCCTGGATGTGCCTCACGGCTCCTTTTTCGGCCTGGTTGGCCCCAACGGGGCGGGGAAGACGACCACCCTGCGGATGGCGACCGGACTGCTTCGCCCCGACTCGGGCGGGGTGTGGATCGATGGCCTGGACGTGTGGCACGAGCCCGTAGCCGCCAAACGGATGATCGGGGTGTTGCCGGAGGACCTCCATCTCTTCGAACGGCTGACCGGCGCCGAGCTGCTCACCTACCACGGGCTGCTGCGCGGCATGCCCATCGCCGTCGTTCGAGCCCGCAGCGAGGAACTGCTGGCCGTCCTCGGCTTGGTGGACGCCGCCGCGACCATGGTCGTTGACTACAGCCACGGGATGCGCAAGAAGATCGCTCTGGCCGCGGCCGTACTGCACGCTCCCAGAGTGCTCTTCCTCGACGAGCCGTTCGAGGCCATCGACCCTGTCTCGGCTCGGGCCATCAAAGGCGTCCTCGAGCGCTACACGAGCGGCGGGGCCACGGTGGTGTTCTCCAGCCATGTCATGGAACTGGTTGAAGGGCTTTGCGATCGGGTCGCCGTCATCCACGCCGGACAGGTGGTGGCCGACGGATCGCTCGACGAGGTTCGGGGAGGCCGGAGCCTCGAGGATGCCTTCGTGTCGCTCGTGGGTGGGGCCGAGGTCGGGGCGGAGGGCCTGGGTTGGTTGGCGTCTTCGTCCGGCTGAAAGCGCGCCTCATCGCCAACGGTCTAAGGACGGGTGGGTCGCAGCTGTTCGGTTTCGTGGTGGGTCTGGTCTTTGCCGTTCTCCTGGCGATCGTCGGCTTCGCCAGCCTGGCGGCGGCCCGGGCCAATCCGGTTGACGGCGCGGTACTGACCAGCCTGGTGACCACCGCGATGGTCGTGGGTTGGGTCTCCTTTCCGGTGCTCGGCTTCGGCAGCGACGAAACGCTCGATCCCACCCGGCTGGCACTGCTCCCACTGACCCGCCGGCAGTTGATGACCGGGCTGCTCGCCGCATCGTGTGTCGGCGTCGCTCCCGTGGCCACGGGTATTGCCCTGGCGGGAGCGGCCGTCGGCTTTGCCCCCATCGGCATCGGGGCCGTCTTGGTGGCGCTCGCCGCCGCCCTGCACCTGGCTCTCTGCCTTGTCCTGTCGCGCACCGTCGTGACGGCCCTGTCCGCGGCGCTGCGATCGCGGCGGGGACGGGATCTGCGCATCCTCCTGGTCGCCTTGGTGGGCTTCCTGCCCCAGCTCCTGCGGTTCGTGACCGTCCCGGGCGGTAGCCCCGGCGATTTGGGTGCGCTCCGCGGCACCGCTCGGGTGCTCGGCTGGTTCCCATCGGGATGGGCAGCTCGAGCTATGGCGTCGAGCCGAGCAGGGCATCTGGGTCCTGCCGTGTTGGAGATCGCCGGGCTGGCCGTAACCATTGGGCTGCTCCTGTGGTGGTGGGCTGTGACCCTCGACCGCCTCAACACGACGGCCGAGGCCGGAGCTACCGCCCCGCGCCCGGCGCGCCGGGCGGTGGAGCCGCTGTTCGGCGGGGGACTGGGGCTCCTGCCGAGGAACCGGCCCGGCGCGGTGGCCGCCCGCGAGGTCCGCTACAGCTGGCGAGAGCCCCGGCGCCGGGTGGCCTTGATTAGCGGCATGCTCTTGCCCTTCATCGTCCTGGCCGGCGTGATCAGCCGGGGCGGACTCCATCATCGCGGCGTCGTGTACGCCTGCCTGCTGGTCACCTTGGGGGTCGGCAATCGGGCTCTCAACCACTTCGGCCTCGACGGCGCGGCGTTGTGGGTGCACGAGGCCGCCGGCAGCGATCTGCGCGCCGACCTGTCGGGCAAGAACGTGAGCATCCTGCTCACCACGCTGCCGGTCGTCGCCGTGACCGGTGTGATCCTCGCGGCCGTGAGCGGCGGCTGGCCGGACCTGGCCGTGGCCATGGTGCTGGCGGTGGGCGCCATCGGTGTCCAGCTGGGTGTCGGCAATGTGACGTCCGTGCGCATGCCAGTGCCGGTTCCAGACAATCCCGGGAACCTCTGGTCCACGAGTAGCGGCCAGGGCTGCATTGTCGGGCTGCTGAGCATGACGGCCCTCGCGATTGAGGGACTGCTCGTTGCGCCGGTCGCCTTGGCGGTGGCCCTGACTCCATCGACTGCGGCCCGCCTGGGCGAGGCCATCGTCGGACTGGTCTACGCGGGAGGATTGTGGTGGGCCGGGCTGGCTCTCGCCGACCGCGCCGGGCGGAACCGGGGCCCCGAGCTTCTCGAAGCCGTCAGCCCCCGCCGCGCGGCGTAATTTGCCCGCCTGGGGCCCCTATCCCACCGGTGGGGCAGACTCCTCCGCATGGCCGGGCCCCAACCGGCGGGGTGCGGGCAGTATGACAACCAGCACCGGAGCCGCCGTCCGTGATCAGCTGAGTAACAGTCCGGTGTGGCGGAGGTGGGCGACCTCATTCAGGCTGCGGACGGACCGGACGCCGGAACGAGAAGCGACCACCCGGCTCACCGACGTGTATGCGGGCTCGAAGAACATCATTCGGTCGATGCCAAGGATGTGGCCGATGTACAGATTGATGACGCCACCGTGGCACACGACCGCGACGGTCTTCCCGGCGTTGGCATCGATGGCCCGTTCTACGGCCAGGATGACCGCGGCGCGAAATGCTTCGGGGTCGGTCACGCCGAGTTCGTCGATCCGGCCCTCGACCAGGACCTGATAGCGAGGATCGCCTGTCGCCTTCAGCTCTTCGATGGGGATGTAGCTGTTGGCGTAGCGGTCGAACTCGGCCAGCTCCTCGTCGACGGTGACGGCCAGGTTGTGCACCCGAGCCACCGCCGCGGCGGTGTCGAGCGCCCGGTGCATCGGGCTTGACCAGATGCCGTGCAGCTCCTCCTCGGCCAGCCACGCCGCCAATCGCTGGGCTTGGGCGACGCCCCGCTCGTGCAAGCGGGGATCGGCCGGCCCGTCAGCATCGACCACCCGAAGCGGCTCGGCGTGTCGGATGAGGAGAAGTTCCATAGCTACAGCCTGCCGTATTCGTTCCCGGCTGGGCGCCCCTATCCCACCAGTGGCGTGCCGGCGTCGTACAGTGCTGGTTCGTGGCCCATCGGTACGATCTGGTCATCGTCGGCATGGGCTCGGCGGGCATGGTGTCGGCCGAGTTCGCCGCCACATTGGGCCTCCACGTCGCCGTCGTCGAGCGGGGCCGGATCGGAGGCGACTGCCTGTGGACGGGTTGCGTACCTTCCAAGACGTTGCTGGCGTCGGCCAAGGCGGCTCACACCATGCGCAACGCGGACAGGTATGGCTTGCCGGCCGTAGATCCGGCCGTCGACACCGAGGCGGTGTGGAAGCGCATCCGTGCCGTCCAGGCCGAGGTGGCCGACACCGACGATGACCCACAGCGCTATGTGGCGATGGGTGTGGAAATCGTCGGCGGCACGGCCAGGCTCTCCGGACCGAACGCCGTGCAGGTCGTCGCCGCCAATGGATCGCAGCAGGAGTTGGGGAGCCGGTTCATCTTGCTCTGCACCGGCAGCCGCCCGGCCGTTCCTCGGCTCGAAGGGCTGGTTGAGGCCGGCTTCCTCACCAGCGAGAGTGTGTTCGAGCTCGACCGTGCGCCTCGTAGCGTAACCATGATCGGCGGTGGCCCGATTGCCGTCGAGCTGGCTCAGGGTTTCACTCGACTCGGGATCAGGACCACGGTGCTGCAGAAGGGTCGGACGATCCTGCCGCGTGACGAACCGGATCTGGTGGCGGTGCTCACCGCCAAGCTGCTCGACGAAGGCGTCAATCTGTTCGTGAACGTCGAGACGACGAGCGTCAGTGTCGAAGGCGGGCGAAAGGTCGTACACGGCACGCACGAGGGTCTGCCGGCGACATGGCCAGCGGAGGAGCTGCTCGTGGCCGTCGGCCGGCAGCCCAACATCGAGAACCTCGGCCTCGAGGACGTCGGCGTGAAGACCGGACCCCGGGGTATCGAGATCGACGAACGGATGCGGACAAGCGTGCCGTCCATCTACGCCGCGGGGGACGCCGCCGGTCGCTTCTTGTTCACTCACTCCGCCGGCTACGAGGCGGTGCGCGCCGTGCGGGACATGTTCTTCCCGGGTAAGGGGCGAGTGACGGATCTCGTGCCCTGGTGCACCTTCACCGATCCCGAGTTGGCTCATGCTGGCTTGACCATCGCGGAGGCGGAGGACAGATACGGCGACGATGTCGACGTCTGGCGGCTCGATCTGTCTCACTCCGACCGGGCCCGCGCCGAGAGTGCCACCAGCGGAAGCATCATCATCGTGACCGCCAAGAAGGGGCGGGTGGTCGGCGCGCACATCCTGGCTCCGGCGGCAGGGGAGATGATCCATGAGCTGGCCCTCGCCATCGGCCAGGAGCTGAAGCTGTCAGAGGTGGCCAGCCTGATCCACGTCTATCCCACCCTCTCGACATCAATCGGGCAGCTGGCCGCCGAGGTGGCCTTCGAAGGGGCCAAGCGGTTCCGGTGGCTTGTCCGCAAGGAGCGGCACTAACCGGCGGGCGGCACGGCGTCTCGAATCAGTGCCGCAACGGATGCCATCTCGGCCTCGCTGGCATATCTCTGCCGGGGCCAGAAGAACCCCCGGAGCCCGTCCTTGCGACGACGGGGCACCACGTGTACATGGAGGTGAGGCACGCTCTGGCTCACCACGTTGTTCAGCGCCACGAAGGTCCCGTGCGCGCCCATCGCCGCCATCACGGCCGCGGACACGCGTTGTACGGCCGCGAAGAGCGGGCCGGTCAATCCAACGGGGAGGTCAGCGAGGGTGGCGTAATGGACGCGAGGAATCACGAGGACATGTCCAGGAAAGAGCGGGCGCAGATCGAGGAAGGCCAGTACCTCAGCCTCATCAAGCACGATGTGGGACTGCTCGGCGCCGTCGCAGATCCTGCAGAAGGGGCAATCTGCGGCGTCGGGCATGGGTGCCGACGGTAGTCTCCGATCAATGGGGCCACGGAGCACTCGGCGGCCACGAACATCCCAGCGGTTAGCCACTGCTTGCCTGGCCCTGGTGACGCCGGCATGTACGGCGTCGTCCACCGCCGCGGCCCGCGTGACGTGGCAGCGGGTCGACACGGGTGCCCTCGCGCCGGCAGGCACCCACGCGCAGGTGAATGCCGTCGACGCCGGCCCGCCGTGGCTGATCGGCGGCGCCCTGGTGCCCGACGACGGATCCGAGCCCACCCCCGCCGTCTGGAGCTCAACGGACGCCCGAACCTGGCAGGCCCGGGCCATGGTCCCGATCACGCCCGACGGTGTCCACTCCCGGATCCTGTCCGTGGCCCACCGAGGCGAGGTCACCGTGGCTCTCGGGAACCGGCCAAGCCCGCTACACGGCAACGCCCGGCCGACGGTGTGGCGAGCGGTTGGGGCGGGGCCTTTTCTCGAGGTGCCGATTCGACGCGAGTTGTTCGGCGGTCCGGATCTGCTCACGTTCGGTCGGGTCGTAGCTATCGGTCCGGGCTTCGGTGTGGCCGGGTCGTGGGACGCTCCGGGCGGGGAAGGCGTGGCCGTGTGGTCCTCCGATGACGGCGCCGCCTGGACGCGAACGGACCGCGATCCCGCCTTGCACGCGCCGCGTGGAGGGCTCGTCCGCGCCTTGGCCATCACCGGCGGCTCGACGATCGTTGTGGCCGGTCAGGCGATCGTGACGCTCGCCGGCCGGCCAGGCGCGGATCGTCCGGCGCTGTGGCGAGCGGCCTCGGGGACCGGGCCCTGGTCAACCGTGCCGCTCGATACCGATCCGGCGGGACGCCAGGGTTCGCTTGACCAGATCGCCATCGGCGGGCAGACGGGGGCGGCCCTCGGTTGGTCCGGAGATACCCGCGCCCTGACGGTGTGGTGGACGTCGGACGGCGGCCGGTCGTGGAAGCCGCATGTCCTGGGCGGGCCGGCGCCTGCCGCCGGACACGACGAGCGCGGCATCGACCTGGCTGGAGACGATCGCATAATGGTGGCGGCCGCGGCCGTTCAGGGCCGGCTGCGCATCTGGTCCAGTCCGGCTGGCCGGCAGCACTGGGCGGCGGTGGCCCCGCCCGCCGACGCCGGGTCGCCCACCACCGTGACGATCAGTTTGGCGTCTCCGGACATCGCCCTCGCCGACCCGGCCGCCGGCCAGGTCTGGACGGCCAGCATGGGGAGGTAGCCTCATCCGGTGTCCGATCCGACGAACGTGCCCCTGACGACCGGGCTGCCGGAGACGGTGCTGGCCCCGCACCCAGCCGCCGCCCAACAGGCGCTGGAGCAGGCGTTGGCGCAACCGCCGGCGGAGCGCATGCGGGCCGTGGCGGCCGTGGCCGCCGCCCAGCCGCGCTACCTCGACGCCTGGGCCCGCCTCGCCGAGCTGGCCGCAGCAGCCGGCGACGATGTGGCGGCGTATGCCTACGCACGGGTCGGATACCACCGCGGACTCGACGCGGCGCGGGCCTCCGGCTGGCGAGGCTCCGGGTATGTGCGCTGGCGCCATCCGGAGAATCGGGGGTTCCTCCGCTCCATCGAGGGGCTGCGCCGGGCGGCGGAAGCGATAGGTGAGGTGGACGAAGCGGAGCGGTGCCGGGTGTTCCTCCTTCAGCTCGACCCCGACTGGTTGCGGCGGCCCGCAGAGGGCTAGCTCCCCGGCCGGTCGCGGGTCAGAAGATCGCGGCAGTATCCCGCCACCGCGCCATTCAGGATGTCGGCGGCCTCCCACTGCACGAAGTGGCCGCAGTCACGAAGAAGGAACGGACCCATCCGGTTGGGGAAGACGACTGCGGCCATACGGTCGAAGTCTGGATAGAGGACATGATCGGACGGCCCGAACAGGATCAACGTCGGAGTCGGGTTCGGGGCCGACATGGCGGACGGTTCGCTGCGGGCCGACTCTGAAAACACGCTTTCGTAGCCGCCGAACGAGGCTCGCAGGTGCTCACCACGCGCGAACGGTTCGGACATGAACTCGACGTCCTGGGCCGAGAACGCCCCCGGGTGGGCCCAAAAGCGGGACGTGTAGAAGGTGGCGATGTACCGACGACGTTGCCGCGGCGTGGTGAGATCCGCGACCAGTCCATCGGGATCGGTGCCCTGGCGAACGAAGTAGTCGCTCGCTTCGACGGGCGGGCGGGTGCGCATGCCGCTCATGGCCTCTTTCACAAACGGAAGGGGCGAGTTGAACAGCACCATGCGCTGGACGAAACCGGGATAGCGCAGCGAGAGGTCCTGGATGATGGGACCGCCGAGGTCTCCGGCTACGGCGATGACCGAGGCGTGCCCGAGGTGGTCGTGGGCGAGGGCATACAGGTCACGGCTGTGCGCGGGTACGTCATGGAAGCCGTCGGGTCCGAGTCCCGAATCACCGAAGCCACGTAGATCGGGGGCGATCACCTCGAAGCCGGCCTCGGCCAGCGGCCCGATCGTGCGCCACCAGATCCGCCGGGTTTCCGGCCATCCGTGGACGAGCAGCAGAGGTACGCCCCCGACGCCGTGGTGGGCGAAGACCTGGGGGAAGCCCCGGACATCGCAGGTGCCGGTCGGGAATTGCATCGGGTCGAGAGCCACCCCATGACGTTACGGTGGTCACGTGATTGAGCGCATCCAGGCCGCCGCAATTGACGAGGCGGACGCGCTGGCCGCGTTCCGAGAGCGGTTCCTGATCGCCGACGAGACGATCTACATGGACGGCAACTCGCTCGGCCGCCTGCCGGTGGCGACCATCGAACGACTCCGTGCCGTCGTCGAAGACGAATGGGGGGCAGGGCTAGTGGGCAGCTGGTCGGCGTGGGTGGAGCTGGCCGGAGCGATAGGAGATCGGATTGCCGAGACGATTGTGGGCGCGGGGCCAGGAGAGGTGGTGCTGGCCGACTCCACGACCGTGAACATCTACAAGGCGGCGTCGGCCGCCCTTGAGGCGCGACCTGATGCCCGCGCCGTCGTCACCGATAGCCACAATTTCCCAACCGACCGGTACGTCCTGGAGGGATTGTGCGCGGCGCGTGGACTGGAGCTGCGGTTGGTTGACGTCGATCCCGTCAACGGCCCGGAACCGGACGACATCGCACGAGCCTGCGGAGACGGCCACGTCGGGCTGGTGCTTCTCTCTCACGTTGACTTCCGATCGAGTGCGCTGGCGGATATGCCGGCCATCACCGCCGTGGCCCACCGGAGTGGAGCGGTGATGCTCTGGGATCTCTCCCACAGCGTCGGTGCGTTATCCGTGGACCTCGAGGGCTCCGGCGCCGAACTGGCGGTGGGGTGCACATACAAGTACCTCAACGCCGGGCCCGGCGCGCCCGCCTTCATCTACGCCCGGCGCGCCTTCCAGCATCTCGGCGCGCACCAGCCCATCTGGGGATGGTTCGGCCAGCGCAACCAGTTCGAGATGGGTCCCGGCTACCTGCCGGCGAAGGGTATCGGGGCATGGGTATCGGGGACACCGGCCGTGCTCGGTATGGCCGCCGTGCAGGAGGGCGTGGAGCTGCTGGCCGCGGCCGGTATCGAACGCCTGCGCGCCAAGAGCATGCGGCTCACCGATCTGGTGGTCGATCTCTTCGATGATCGGCTGGCACCCCTCGGCTTTCGCCTTGGTTCCCCGCGGGCGGCGTCGCGCCGAGGCGGTCACGTGGCGTTGGCACACCCTCTGGCATGGCGGCTCTGCCAGGCGCTCATCGATCGCCACCACGTCGTGCCGGACTTCCGTCCCCCTGACGTGCTGCGGTTCGGACCGGCCGCCGCCTACACCCGGTTCGTCGATGTCTGGGATGGTGTCGACCGTCTCCGACAAGCCGTCGAGTCCGGCCATTGGCGGGACTACGCAGAGGGACCGGCGCGAGTTACGTAGACGACTAGCCCGGCCAGTCGCTGAGCTCGTCCGGCGCAAACCCTTGGCGCAGCGTGTTTTCGGTGACCACGCACGGCTCCAAAAACTGCATGAGGTAGTCGGGGCCACCGGCCTTCGAGCCGACCCCCGACATCCCGTATCCGCCGAACGGTTGCCGGCCGACCACTGCACCGGTGATGCCTCGATTGACATAGACGTTGCCCGCCTGCAACTCCGCCGACAGGTGACGGATGGTGGCCGGGGACCGCGACAAGATGCCGGCGGTGAGCGCGTATTCGGTGTCGTTGGCCATAGCGAGGGCCTCGTCGATGTCGGCGGCCGTAAACACCGTCAGCAGGGGCCCGAAGATCTCGTCGGTCGCCAGCCGCGAGTTTCTCGGCACACCACTGACAATGGTCGGAGCTACAAAATACCCCTCCTCCGGAACGCTGGCCGGCGCCGTCAAGACGGTTCCCTCGCGGGCGGCGAGCTCCACGTAGGAGCACACTCGATCGCGCGCGTCGGGCTCGATCAGGGGTCCCACCTGAACCGCCATGTCGCGGGGATGACCCATGCGCAGCTGCGCGGTGGCGCCCACCAAGCGGGCGAGCAGTTCATCCTGTACTGGCGCCACGATGACCAGCCGGGAGGCGGCCGAGCACTTCTGTCCACTGAAACTGAAGGCGGAGGCAAGGATGGCCGGCACGGCCTGGTCCAGATCGGCGTCGGCGTCGACGACGATGGCGTTCTTGCCGCCCATCTCGGCGATCACGCGCTTCACCTGGCGCTGGCCCGGCCGGTGGACGGCGGCGATCTGATTGATGGCGAGACCCACGGCCTTTGAGCCGGTGAAGGTCACGAACGCCACGTCTGGGTGTTCCACCAGCCTGGCCCCGACCTCTTCACCCAGACCGGGAAGGAAGGAGAGCACGCCCGGCGGCAGTCCCGCCGCCTCTAGGGCCTGTCTCTTATACACAT
>CAXMLU010000869.1:0-2641 GCA_964194255.1 uncultured bacterium | reverse complement strand
CCGCGGTCGGCTCGTTGATGATGCGCAGGACTTCGAGGCCGGCGATCTGGCCCGCCTCCTTGGTAGCGGTGCGCTGCGCGTCATCAAAGTAAGCGGGGACGGTGATCACGGCCTGGTTGACGGTGTCGCCGAGATAGCTCTCCGCGTCGCGCTTCAGCTTCTGCAGGATCCGAGCAGAGATCTCCTGGGGGGTGTACTTCTTGCCGTCGATGTCGACGTTCCAGGATGTCCCCATATGACGCTTGACCGAGCGGATGGTCCGATCGGGATTGGTGATGGCCTGGCGCTTGGCCACCTCGCCGACCAGGACTTCGCCGGTCTTGGAGAAGCCGACGACAGACGGTGTGGTGCGCGCTCCCTCGGCGTTGGGAATGACGGTGGGCTCGCCCGCCTCCAGCACACTGACCACTGAGTTGGTCGTGCCGAGGTCGATGCCGACGGCCTTGGGCATGGAATTTGCCTCCGAAAGGGTTGGAGATTGGTTTCGCTGACGAGGGACATGATAGCAAAGTTGAGTGCGTTGTTATCAAGTCCTGCCGGCGGGCGGCACGGCGAGTGGTACGGTGCCGCCATGCGCACGCTGGTGCTGCTCCGCCACGGGGAAAGCGTCTGGAATCAGGAGGATCGCTTCACCGGTTGGAACGACTGCGATCTGTCCGAACGGGGCGGAACCGAGGCCAGGTCGGCCGGTCGGTTGCTACTCACCGAGGGCGTCGACGTCCGGGTGGCCCACACGTCGGTGTTGATCCGGGCCGTACGGACGCTACTGCTGGCCCTGGAGGAGTCGGGCCGCCTCTGGGTGCCCGTGCGTCGGCACTGGCGCCTGAACGAGCGCCACTATGGCGCCCTGCAGGGACTCGACAAGGCCGAGACACTGGCCAAGCACGGCGAGGACAAGTTCATGCAGTGGCGCCGCAGCTACGACGTTCCTCCCCCGGCGGTGACCGCCGACAGCGAGCACCACCCCAGTCACGACCCGCGCTACCGGGACGTGCCCCCTGACCAGCTCCCGGCCACCGAGTGCCTGCGGGACGTGGTCGATCGGCTGCTGCCCTACTGGCACGACGCCATCGTCGGCGATCTTCTTGGTGCCGGCGCCTCCGCCGGCGCCGGCGGAGGCGCCGCGCTCGTCGTCGCCCACGGGAACAGCCTGCGAGCCCTGGTCAAGCACCTCGAGGACATCTCGGACGCCGACATCTCCGCCCTCAACATCCCGACGGGCATCCCCCTCGTGTATCACCTGGCCGACGACGACCCCTGCCGGCCTCTTGATCCGGCCGACGCCGCCACCGGCCTCCACGGCCGCTATCTGGGCGATCCCGACGCGGTGGCACAGGCCGCCCAGGCCGTCGCCAACCAGGGTCGGAGGTAGCCGGGACTAGCCGGCCAACCCGGTCGGCGACGGATTTGGCTGCCCTCGCGACCAATTCCGTCGCCAACGAGCAAGTGGCAGACGATGTGGTCGTCCTGGCAACCAAATTGTCTGCCACCTCGCCGGCTCGTGCCGCGCCGCGGCCCGCCTTTGTCCGACGGCCGGCTCAGGCTTCGTCGAGGTAGCGCTCCAGCTCCCACGCGGTGACCTGGTCGCGGTACGCCTCGACGTCGGCCCGGCGACCGTCGACGAGGCGGGAAAGGAGCCGACTGTCGAACGCATCTACGAGGACATCGTCGGCCAGCAGCGCATCGAGCGCCTCGTCGAGGTCACGAGGCAACGGCTGTACTCGCACCGACTCGCTCGCCGGGTCGAACCCGCCAGGATCCTCCTCCACCGCGGGGCCAAGCGGAAGCGATGCCTCCATCCCGTGGGCGGCGGCCGCCAGCAGCCCGGCCACGAGGAGGTACGGATTGGCGGAAGGGTCGGCGCCACGGAACTCGATGGTCGGTGACCCGTCGCCCGACGATCCCACCCGGATGAGCGCCCCCCGGTTGGTGTGCGCCCATACGACATCCGACGGCGCCTCCGCTCCGGAGTGAAGCCGCTTGTAGGAGTTCACGGTGGGGGCGGCCAGCGCCGACAACCCACGGGCATGGGCCAGCTGACCGGCCACGAACGACCGGCCGTCCTGGTCGAGGCGACCGCGTCCTCCCGGTGGCACCAGGCGGCCGCGCACTCGCTGGTGGAGGTGCAGACCCGAGCCCGGCTCGCCTGCAAACGGCCGGGCCATGAACGTGGCCCGCAACCCGGCCGCCCCCGCCACCTCCCGCACCACTTGCTTGGCCATGACCAGGCCATCGGCTAGGTCCAGTGGGCCGAGCGGCGCCAGATCCAGCTCGTACTGCCCGGGCCCCGCCTCGCTGTGGCAGCTCACCACCTCGACCTCGTAGCTGGCCAAGCGGTCGGCCGCGGTGCGGGTCACCTCCATGCCCGGCCCTTCGGCCTCGGAGAAATAGCCGGCGTGGTCCACCGGGCCACCGTCCGGCCCGAGCAGGTAGAACTCGAGCTCGGCGCCGGCCTCGTAGTTGGCCGCCAGCTCGTCGAGCGATAGGAGCAACGATTGCAACGCCGTCCTCGGATCGCCGGGCCAGCTGGTCCCGTCCGGAGCGGCCACACTGCAGGCCACCCGGGCCAGGCCGGCGCCGAGATCCACCACCGCCGAGGGGTCGGGCCGCAGCAACATGTCGGCCTCGAAGTGGCGGGCCC
>CAXMLU010000868.1:0-2409 GCA_964194255.1 uncultured bacterium | reverse complement strand
CCAGGTAGTCGTCGGCGCCGAGGTCGAGTCCGACGATGCGGTCGGTTTCGCCGTCTCGGCCCGAGAGCACGATGATCGGTAGGCGGTACCCCCCGGCGCGTTCCTCGCTCGCTCGCAGGCGCCTAAGGATGTCGAGACCCCCGATGCCCGGGAGCGACAGGTCGAGGACGACCAGCGATGGGGGCGAGGACTGGATCGCTTCCAGGGCAGAGACTCCGTCGTCGACGGCGACCACGTCGAATCCATCAGCCTCCAGCGCCCACGTCACGCCCGTTCGCACTCCTTCGTCGTCGTCGACGACCAACACCCGGCGCCTGGCTCCCACAGCGGTGACAGTAGCGGTTGATGAGGAGTTGATGGGCCGTTGATCCGCGCCCGAGGGTGCCTTCGTACCCTTCAGGGCGTTCCGCTGATCTCCTCGGGGAGGGCGGGACGGGACGGCCGTCGACGGCCGCCTTCGAGACTATCGACAAGGAGACCCCCGACATGAAGCTGGCTCTCTACCTGCCGAACTTCCGTGACAAGGTCACCGTGAAGGAGCTCGAGGACCTCACCAACCTCGCCGAGGAGCTCGACTTCGACTCCATCTGGACGCTCGACCGGATCGTGGTTCCCGAGGCGTCGGACCGTGAGGAACTGCAGTACTCCTTCGGCATGATGCCGGAGTTCCCCAAGCAGCTTCCCGTCTCCGCCCGAGGCGAGTGGTACCAGGGCTGGCCGCTGATCCCGTGGTTGGCCGCGAAGACCTCGAAGTGCCGGATCGGCATGAGCATCACGGACACCCCCTACCGTGCACCGGGTGTCCTCGCCGCAGAGATCGCCACGGTCGACCACCTCTCGAACGGACGAGTCAACGTCGGCGTCGGGGCAGGTTGGATGCCCGAGGAGTTCGCGGCGGCGAGCGCCTCGCACATCTACCCGAAGCGTCACAAGCACGTGCGCGAGACGATCGAGATCATGCAGGGCATCTGGACCAACGACCTGTTCGAGTACCACGGCGAGTTCGCCGACTTCGATCGCTGCGGGTTCGGCGCGAAGCCCGTGCAGGACCCGCACCCCCCCATCTTCTTCAGCGGGCTCAGGGACCCGAAGCGGTCGGCGAACCGCATCGCCAAGTACAACCTGTCCGGCTGGATCGGCATCCAGGACACGCCAGAGGAGCTCAGCGAGTGGCGAGAGCCGATCCAGCGGGAGCTCGAGGAGCTCGGCCGGCCGGATGCGCTCGACTCGCTCGAGCTGTGCAGCATGTACTGGTTCGTTATCACCGACGAGGAGTCCGCGCAGACACCGGCTGGCAAGGCCAGCAACATCCTGATCGGCACTGCGGCGCAGATCACCGACAACCTCAAGCGGCTCCAGGAAGTGGGGCTGACGATGCCGCTCATCTGGCCGCCGTTCACCGACGTGCCCGTTTCGAAGACGCTCGACGACCTGAAGCGCCTGAACGAGGAGATCCTGCCCAAGGTTAACGCCGCATGAAGGTTCGGCGCTCGTGCCAGCGGTCGGGCGTCGTCGATGCGGTGGTCGGGCCCGGCTCAGCTGGCGGACCAACCCGTCACCGCGATCACCCGCAGCACCAGCACCGTGGTGAACGGTTGGTCCCGATACGGCGGGAAGGCTTCGGCCAGACGAGAGGCCAGTGTGGCCGCTCGTTCGGCCGGGCCGTTGCCCTGCCAGCGCAGCTCGGCCCGAACCCACCACAACTGCGACCAGTCGCCTCGATCCCAGTGCTCGATCAGGAGAGTCGCCCTCGGATCGGCCTCGAGGTTCCGCTCGCGCTGCAAACGCGACGAGGCCTTCGGCTTTACCCGGTCGACGGGCACACCGAGGTAGCCGTCCTCGTCGATCGCGTAGACGACGGGGATGGCGTCGACGCCCCGTTCGGCGTGAACCGTGCACAGCACACCGTGGTCCTGCGATGCCAGGCGGGCGCGGGCGTCGTCGTCGCTGAGCCTCACTGCTCGGTACCGGTGGCTGCGGGCATGGATGTCGACCTCGTCTGCTGCGGGGCGTCGCGGCAAAGGGGCGGCCGCAGCGACGATCGTAGGCTCGGCGGTGTCGGGCGGCCAACGACGCAACGACGACGTCCCGTCGTCCGAGCCGGCGCCCGGAGGGCCGAGCACTGAACCTCTCGGTATGGGTCCAACGACACGGTCGACGCCGGCGCGACGATCCGGCAGTGGCCGACGGCGAGCGTGTCCATGCCAGTTGGGAGACTTTCGCGAGCCGCACGGCTGCGGCCGCTGCCAGTCTGGGCACGGACTTCGGCCTGTCGCCGGGCGACCGGGTGGCCATCGTGATGCGCAACCAGCCGCAGTACCTCGAGGCGCTGTTCGCGATCTGGCACGCTGGCCTCGTGGTCGTGCCGGTCAACGCCCGGCTCCACCGCGACGAGATCGCCTACATCCT
>CAXMLU010000867.1:0-7045 GCA_964194255.1 uncultured bacterium | reverse complement strand
CCAGCCAGTAGCCGCCGCCGCTCGGGGTGGAGGCCACGCCATCAACCGGCTGGAGCAACTTGACGCCGCCCTCGGAGCCGTAGCCGGCGGCCTTGCCGAACGGGAAGACGCCACCGTCGCGGGCCACCAGCCAGTAGCCGCCTCCGGTGGGGGTGGTCGCCAGGCTGACGATGGGCTGGCTCAGAGGGGTGGCGTCGGTTGAGCCGAAGAAACCGGCGTCTCCGAGTGCGTAGACGGATGCCGGCCCCGCCGCCTGGGCGAGCGCAGGGCGAACAGGCGCACCGAGGACGGCCGCGGTGGCAAGGCAAGAAGCCAGAAGGACAGAGCTGAGCGCGGCTCGACTCAGTCTTGTCGCCGGCATCTCCCCATCATGGCAAACAGATCGGTATGTCGTGGAGCTCCGGGGCGCTGCCCCCCGACCTCCGATCACGGCGGCTCAAGAGCCATCGCGTCGGCATGCGGCTATCACTCAAGCCCCGTTGCCCCAATGTCATCGGCAAGGTGCGCGGCGAAGTTGAGAAATTCGGCGCTCCGAGCTTGTGACAGCCGGGTGACCGCGCCGCTGTACAGGCATGACGACGTCAGCTGAGGGTCGTTGGACGGGCAGACCATGGCTGGGCGGCGCGCTCACCGCGGCCGTGTTCGCCCTTCCGGTGGCCGCGTCCGCCGCCTCGGCGGTCATCGTGGCTCACATCGTTTCTCGGCCGGCCCGCGGCGGAGGGTTGGTGTGGTGGTGGGCCACGATCATGGCCAGCTCCACCATCGTGTTGTTGGGCGCGGCCCGACTGTGCGGCCACGTCGGTTCACCCCGTCGCGGCGCCAGCCTTCTGACGGTCCCCGAGGTTCGCCTACCGGGAATGGGCAAGGTACGTCGCAGCGACGCGCTTGGGCACCACCATCTGCCACGCGTCGAGCACCAGTTCGCGCATCTCGGCGTGACCTATGGCGTCGAGGCGCACACGTACCCAGTTGTACCGGAGGTCTGATGGGCGCGGCATCGAGAACTTGTCGGGCTCGGACGCGACGAGCGCGTCGCGCTCCTCCTTGGGGAACGCGAAGCCCATCACCGTTTCGTCCCGGGAGAACGCCAGGTAGACAATCCGCCCGACCCGAAACTTCACGCGGTCGCGGACCCACGCCTCATAGGACCGGGGCAACTGGCCCGCCAGTGAGCGGACGTCGTCGGTGGTCACCACCCCATGAGTATGGCTAAGGGCGGTGCTTGTTGTTGAGGTCGATCAGCTGCCTGGTGGGGTGTACGCCGGCTTGGCGCCGGCGGCGATGGCATCGACCTCGTCAACCGTGATCAGCGGCACGGTGCTGATCGCCACCCGCCCGCTCGCCGATACGGTCATCGCGAGGTTGGCCGCCGCCTTGTTGTCGGGCAGGTTGCAGATGACATAGGCGTCGTCGTCGCCAAAGGCGAAGTGGAACGACTCGACCGCGCCGCCCAGGCTTTTGGCTACGTCCTGGGCCGCGGCCTGGCGAGCCGACCCGCCGTCGCGCAAGACGCCGTTGATTCCGTCGCTGGTGTAGCGGACCTTCAGGAGGTACTTCGGCATAGTTGTCCCCCGTCTCAGCAACCGCAGTCTGCGGTACTCCAACCCTCGCGCCGCTGAGCGCGGCCCGCAAGAGGCGGTTTCTAAATGGCGGTCGGGTGATGCGGCTGGTAGAGCATCACGTCCAAGCCGCCCGGCAACACCAGGGTCGTGGTAATTCCGAAGCGCTCATCCTGGGGCTCGCCTCGAATCTCCAGTCCCTTGCTCCGGAGCTCCTCGACCGTAGCGGTGATGTCATCACACATAAGGGTCAGTTGGTGACGAACGCCGCTTTCGAAGCCCGGCCCCTCCGTCGGGTGAACTCCCAGCTCGGCGGGCGGCAGGGCAAAGATGAGCCATCCGCCGCCGGCGTCAACGTGTTTCCAACCGAAGACATCCCGGAGGACGTCGCGCACGGCTTCGGGCTCGGACGTGTAGAGGAGGACATGGGCGCCGGTGATGGCCATGCCCCATCTTGGCAAGGATCGGCTCGGGTCCCGCCTGATCGACGGGCTCAAGGCCATCTCCAGGCGGGAGGTCCCGGCCCTGCTCACCGGTTACGATCAGGTCTGGCAGTGGTGAGTGGCGTCAACTGAGACGGAGTCGGTCCTGTGCCCATGTTTGTGGTCCGGCACCAGCACACGGCCGAGCGCTGCCCGGCCACGGACCCTTACATGGGGGCCGGGCTCCTCAACTACCTGAGCCGACCGAGCGTCAGACGGTTGGGCGTCGAGATCCATGGAGAGGCAGTCGTTCGGGGTGAACACACCCTTTACCTGATCGTGGAGTCGGGCGATGAGGATCAGCTCCGAACGTTCCTCGAGCCGTTCGCGCAGGCCGGCGATGTTGACATCTATCCGGCGTCCACCTGCGCGGCAGTCGTGGCCAGCGGTGGGTGCGCGGCGCCGATGACGGTGGACAACGCCAGCCCGCCGGCGTTGGACCCGGAGGAGGCATGCCAGGACGCCATCGAGGCGGGGCTGGTCGTGCATCGAGCCCATCCGCTCAACGGCGAGACGCCCCTCCCGGCCCTCATCGGCGGCGTGATCATGCCGCACGCCCGCTTCTACGTGCGCAACCACTTCCAGATTCCGGCGCTCGACGCCATCGACTGGCGGCTCGACGTGGGCGGCCTGGTCGAGCGGCCGCTGCGACTGAGCCTGCGCGACCTGCAGAGCATGCCGTCCCGGACGATGGTCGTCACGCTGGAGTGCGCCGGCAACGGCCGTTCGATGCTCGACCCGCCGGTGGCGGGAGAACAGTGGGGCCTGGGCGCGGTCAGCACCGCCGAGTGGACCGGCGTGCCCCTCGCCGAGGTTCTGGACCGCGCCGGAATCGCGGCGGGAGCGCGTGAGGTGCTCTTCCGGGGCGCCGACCGGGGCACCGTCGATGAGAGGCCGCGCACGATCTCCTTCGAGCGGAGCCTGACCGTGGAAGAGGCGCGGGACTCGGAGGCCCTGCTGGCCTACGCCATGAACGGCGAACCGCTGCCGGCCCTGCATGGCCATCCGCTGCGGGTCATCGTCCCCAGCCGGTATGCGGTGACTTCGGTGAAATGGTTGACTGACATCGAGGTTATCGGCGAGTCCTTCACCGGCTACTTCCAGGTCGATCGGTACTACTACGAGTGGGAACGGGACGGCCAGGTGGTGCGGGAGCCGGTGTCCCTGAACGGCGTGCGCGCGTTGATCACCGAGCCGAAGGTCGAGGACAACGTGGGTGCGGGCGACGTCACGGTTCGAGGAGTGGCGTGGTCCGGAGCGGCGCCGATCGCACGTGTCGAGGTGAGCGTGGGCGGTGGACCCTGGCAGGCGGCCACTCTGGTCGGCGTGCGCAGCCGCCAGAGTTGGCAGTGGTGGGAGTTGCTGACCCGCCTCGACGATCCGGGCCCTACGACAGTGCGGGCGCGGGCGACCGACCTGGTCGGGCGCACCCAGCACGAGCGCCCGGAGTGGAACCGGCTGGGTTACGGCAGCAACGCCATTCAGGAGGTCTCGATCGTGGTGGGTCAACGATGATCTTTACGCAGCACTACCTGGCGTGCCTCTCGCACGCGTCCTACCTGATCGGCGATGAGACGACCGGGCGGGCGGTCATCGTCGACCCCCGACGGGACGTAGGCCTTTACCTGGACGCGGCCGCGGCAGACGACCTCACCATCGAGCGGGTCATCGAGACTCACGTGCACGCCGATTTCCTCAGCGGACATCTCGAGCTGGCTGCTCATACCGGTGCGGTCATTTCCTACGGCGAGGGCGCGGGTGTGGAGTTCGCCATCGAGCCGTTGGAGGACGGACAGCGACTGTCGCTGGGGGAGGTCACGCTTGAGGTCCTGGCCACGCCGGGCCACACGCCCGAGTCGATCAGCATTGTCGTCTTCGAGCATCCCGACGACCGTGAGCCGTACGGGGTGCTCACCGGAGACACACTGTTCGTGGGCGACGTGGGGCGGCCCGACCTGCTGGCATCGAAGGGCGCCGACCTGTCGGCCGACGTCCTGGCCCGCCGCCTGTACCAATCGCTGCACAACAAGCTGCTGGTGCTTCCCGATTCGACGCGCATCTTCCCGGCCCACGGAGCGGGGTCCTCATGCGGGAAGCAACTCTCCAACGAGACCAGTTCGACAATCGGCGAGCAACGTCAAACCAACTACGCCCTGCAACCGATGAGCGAGGACGAGTTCGTCGCAGTCGTGACCGAAGGGCAGCCGGCTCGGCCGGACTACTTCATTTTCGACGCGCAACGCAACCGGGAGCTGCGGCCGCTGCTCGACGAGGAACCGCCGCCGTCGCTCGACCTCGACGATGTCCTGGCCCGTCGGGATTCGGGTGCGGTGCTCGTCGACGCCCGCGAGCCGGCCGACTTTTCTGCCGGTCACGTGCGCGGCGCGGTGAACATCGGGTTCCAGGGGCGCTTCGCCGAGTGGGCCGGCGACGTGTTGTCACCTGAGCGTGACATCGTCCTCGTCGGCGACCCGGCCCTCGGCGTCGACGCCAAAGTCCGTCTCGGCCGGGTCGGCCTGGATCGCGTGGTCGGTCAACTCGCCGCTCCCGCCGACGTTCTCGCCACCCGGCCCGAGCTGATCGAGACCAGCTCGCGGCTCACCATCGGCCAGCTGGCCGAGCTGCGCGGCCTGGAGCCGGACCTGCAAGTGGTCGACGTCCGCGGCCCGGGCGAGACGGCCCAGGGCACGCTGCCGGGAGCGATCGAGATCCCGCTGGCCGTGCTGACCGGCTCGCTAGCCGCCCTCGACCGGGCCCAGCCCATCGTCGTGTACTGCGGCAGCGGGTACCGCTCGCTGATCGCCGCCAGCGTGCTCAGCGAGGCCGGCTTCCCTGACGTCTCCGACCTGCTCGGCGGCTACGCCGGTTGGGCGGGCGCCGAGTTGCCGATTTCCCACGGCCACGAAGCCAGCGGCATCGGCGGGACTCCGCATGTCAGCCCCCGCGCCGCCAAGTCGTTGGTCGAGTCGGGCGCGTTCCTGCTCGACGTACGCGAGGTGGACGAGTGGGAGGGCGGCCATGCCCCTGACGCCACGCTGGTGCCAATGGGTGAGGTGCATGCGCGTCGCGACGAGTTGCCCCGAGAGCGCCGCATCGTGGTGGTGTGCCGTTCCGGCGGGCGGTCGGCAGCGGTGACCGAGTCGCTGCTGGCCTGGGGATTCGACGCCGTGAACCTGGCCGGCGGCATGTGCGCGTGGTCGGCGGCCGGTCTGCCGGTCGTCGTTTAGCCGGCACTCCGTGGATGACCGTCCCGACCGGCACGCCGTGGCGGCCTCATACGACCTCGGCGTCGAGGCGTACGTGGACCTGTGGAGTCCGGTCATCCTTCCGCCGGCTCGGGCGGTCGTAGCCGAGTTCGGGCTGGACGATGGATCGTGGGTCCTCGACATAGGCACCGGCTCGGGCGCGCTCGTTCCGTCGCTGCGCACCAGCGCATCCGCGGTCACGGTGGTCGGCATCGATGCGTCCGCCCAGATGCTTCGGGCGGCGCGCGATGGGATGGGATTGCTGTCGATCCAGGCGGACGCCCTTGCCCTTCCCGTGCGGGCTGGAGGATGGACGGCGCTCTGCTCGCCTACGTGTTATTCCACCTGAGCGACCCAGCGGTCGCGGTAGCGGATGCGGCTCGGGCACTGCGGAGTGGCGGGCGCCTCGGCACCGTCACGTGGGCACACGAGGCTGCTCTCGGGGCGTACTCGGTGTGGGACGAGGTGCTGAGCGAGGCCGGCGCACCGCCCCTTACGTCGCGGCGTCGAGACGTAGGTCTGGACAGCATCGACGGCATTGACGCCCTCCTCTCGGGCGCGGGGCTGATGGCGAAACGGATCTGGATCGAAGCGCTCCACTACCAGTGGGAACCGGCGATCTACCGGCAGCTCGCCGTTGGCTCCGGCGTCAACCGTCTTGCTCGAGCAGCTCGACCCCGAGCGCCGCGACGAGGTCGTGGCGCTCGCCAGTGAAAGACTCTCGACCCTCGAACCGGCCGCCTTCGCATGGCGCGGCGAGGTCGTCTGCGCGGTGGCCACCAAGCGTGCCTGACTTGTACGCATGACGCACGGTCACCGCTGGGATTGGCCCGAGGAGGCCCAGCGGCAGAGCGGTCGTGGGGGTGAGGTGGTCATTAACCGTTTGGCGCCCCTCCTCCTGATCGCCGAGTTTCACCCAGTCCATAGGCGACTCGGGGTTTCCGCGCATCAGATGGTCGTGAACCGGCTTGGTGGTGGTAGGTCCGTCATCGGCAGCACCGTCTGTGTCTGTGAGGTTGGTGGAACCGGCGCTTGATTATCGGCCTTACGCCACCGCGGCCGCGAAAGCGGCGTAGAGATCGCCGGGAAGCGGATGCTGCAGCTCCCAAGTGATTGCCATGGGTTTCTCGCCAACGTGGCCGCGATAGATAGCGGGTCCGAGAAACCAGAAGGCCCGTTCGTCAGCTCGGAGGCGGGCGAAGAGCATGATCGATCGAGTGTCTCGCTCGTGGTTCCGATAGCGGCGGCCCGTGGAGCTGTCCGCTCGTGTCGCAGATTGGCTCTCCCAGTGGATGAGTGTGCGGCTCATCGCGTAGTCGCGGTAGCGTGTCGTGGGCGAGAACCCCCCGCTGCTCTTGTCGAGTGTGAACGCAAGCAGCTCGGCGCTTGCGTCCCGGGCTTCATAGACGCCGCTCTGCCAGGCGGCGATCTTCGCGCCGGCGCCGAGCCCTATCGCAGCGAGGATCTCGACGCGGCTGTAGCGGCCGTGGATCAGTAGAGGTGCGTCGGGGTGTGTCGCAAGGCGAGTGTGAACGTGGCTGACCCGCGAGTCAAGAATGGCGAAAAGCTCGAGGAGCTCGCTGCGAACCTGGGTAAGCCCAAAGCAGCTCGATGGCCTCCAGGAGCGAGGTGGCCTTCGTGATGACGCGGTCGACGGCCTGTGCGACCAGCATGTGCAGGAGGCGGCGCTCACGCTCGGGCAACGAGTCGGCGGCTGGCGCAGACTCAGAGGCCAAGTGGCGCAGGTAAGCGCTTATAC
>CAXMLU010000866.1:0-9021 GCA_964194255.1 uncultured bacterium | reverse complement strand
GGTGCAGCACGGCGGATACGGCGGGATGCGACTGCAGCAGCGAAACGATCTCGAGCGCGTTCGAGCAGTGGCGCTCCATCCGCAGGGACAAGGTCTTGATGCCTCGTTGCACCAGGTAGCAGTCGAAGGGTCCAGGCACGGCTCCGGCCGCGTTCTGAAAGAACGCCAGCCGCTCGGCCAGGGTGAAATCGCTCGTCGCGGCGAAGCCGCCGACGACGTCGGAATGTCCGCCCAGATACTTCGTCGTTGAGTGCACGACGATGTCGGCTCCGAGGGCGAGAGGCTGCTGAAGCCAGGGGGTGGCAAAGGTGTTGTCGACCACCACCAGCGCGCCACGGTCATGAGCGACGGTGGCGATGGCCTCGATGTCGATGAGCCTCAGCAGCGGATTGGTCGGCGTCTCGATCCACACCATCCTGGTCTCCGGCCGCCATGCCGTCTCCAGGGCGCCGGCGTCGTTCAAGTCGATGGCGTCCACCGCCAGCCCGGCCGGCTGATGGACGCGTGTGGCCAGCCGGTAGGTTCCGCCGTAGGCGTCGGTGGGCAGCATCAGATGAGCGCCGGTGTCGAGCAGGCGCAGCACGGCGTCCTCGGCGGCCAACCCGCTGGCGAAGGCAAAGCCGTGGCTGGCACCCTCCAGGACGGCCAGGTTGGCCTCGAGGCTGGCGCGCGTGGGGTTGCCCGACCGGGCGTACTCATAGCCGCGATGGGCGCCGACGGCGTCCTGCTTGAAAGTCGATGACAGGTACACGGGAGTGTTGACGGCGCCGCTGGCTGGGTCCGGGCCCGACCCACCGTGCACGGCGAGCGTCTCGAAGCCAAGGCCGGTGAGGTCTATTCGTTCGCTCATGGATACGGCCTCATAGGGGGCCGGCGGCCAGCGAGGTGAGGACATCAGAGCGGGTCACGATCCCAACCGGATGGCCTCGGTCGAGCACCAGCACGGCGGGTGCCCCTTCCAGTTTTTCGACGGCCGTTCTCACCGGTTCCCCCGCGCCGACGGTTGGCAGCGGAGGACCCATCACGTCGCCCACCAGGCGATCGAGGACGGACACATCGGCGAACGCCTGATCCATCAACTCGCGCTCGGTGACGGCGCCGACCACCTCCGCCAGCACCACCGGAGGCTCGTGTTTCACCACCGGGAGTTGACTGACCTCGTACTCGTGCAAAATGGCGATGGCCTGACGCACGCTCTCGTCCGGATGCGTGTGCACGAGCGCGGGCAGTGACGGATCCCGGGCGGCCAACAGATCGCCGACGGTGTGGCCGGTGGACCGCAGAAAGCCGTAGTCGGACATCCAGGAGTCGTTGTAGAGCTTGGATAGGTAGCCGCGGCCGGAATCTGGGATGTGGACGACGATCACCGCGTCGGCGGGAAGGTCCCGTCCGATACGCAATGCCGCCGCGATAGCCGTCCCGCCCGAGCCTCCGATCAGCAGACCCTCTTCACGAGTCACCCGTCTGGCCGTGCCGAAGCTGTCGGCGTCAGAAATGGCGACGATACGGTCAACGACGGACGGGTCGTAGGTGGTCGGCCAGAAGTCCTCGCCGATGCCCTCGACCAGATACGGCCGGCTGGAGCCACCCGAGTACACCGACCCCTCCGGGTCGGCTCCGACGATTTCAATGGTCGGGTCGCGTTCCTTCAGGTAGCGGCCCACCCCGGAGATGGTGCCGCCGGTGCCGACACCGCAAACGAAATGGGTGATCCTCCCTTTGGTCTGCTCCCAGATCTCCGGCCCGGTTGTCTCGTACTGTGCCCGGGGGTTATCGGGGTTGTGGTATTGGTCGGGCTTCCACGCGCCGGAGACCTCGGCAGCCAATCGGTCGGACACCGAGTAGTAGGAGTTGGGGTGTTCCGGAGGCACCGAGGTGGGACAGACGATCACCTCGGCACCGTAGGCCCGCAGCAGCGCGATCTTGTCCGACGCCACCTTGTCGGGACAGACGAAGATGCACTTGTAGCCGCGGCGAGCGGCGACGATGGCCAGCCCCACCCCGGTGTTCCCGCTGGTCGGCTCGATGATCGTGCCGCCCGGCCGGAGACGGCCGTCTTTTTCGGCGGTGTCGATCATGGCCAGCGCTGGGCGGTCTTTGGAGGATCCCCCCGGATTGAAGAGCTCGAGCTTGGCCAACAGCGTGCACTCGAGATCTCTGGCCGTACGGTCCAGGCGCAGCATGGGGGTATGGCCGATCAGGTCGAGGAGCGACTCGGCCGCGTCCATGGGCGTCCCGGAGTCGGACAGAGGACGGACATCGACCCCTTTGAGAGTCGCCGCCACGCGATCGGGCAGAGCGTCGTCGGTGAACAGCTCGACCGGAAGGCCGGCTCGGTGCAGTTCGCTGGCGACTCGAGCGGCGTCGCCGACCGGACCGCAGACGCCGATCCGACGGGGAATGCGAGCGCGCAGATCGCCCAGCAGCTCGGTAAGCGGTTCGCCGGCCGGCTGCAGGCGCACGTGGCGGGCCCGGGTCGCCAAACGCAGAGGCGCCGGACCCTCGCCTACGACGACCAGCACGTCCATGCGCATTGTCTAACACCGGGCCCAAACCCGTGGGGGAGCCCGCCGCGCCCGCTCGTTTCAGCCGCTCAGGGCCAGGTCATTTACCAGGCCCAGGTAGTGCGGCGCGCCAACTGCTTCCAAAAGTCGTCGCGCGGCTGCCGAAGTCCGGACGATCGTGCGGCGCCGGCGGTGCAACCACGCCCGAGCGCTCTCCAGAGCATGTGGTACACCGGGGGCGTCCATGAAGGTCACGCCGGTCATATCGACGAGGATGTCTCCCGTTCCCTCGAATACCGCGTCGAGCAGTACGTTCATCACCCCGACAAAGCTCGTGGAGTCAACCTCCCCGACGATGGTCACCGGCCAAGCAACGCCGGACTAGCGCTGCTCGGTGTCGGCCGCGGCTCGGCCCTTTTCCCCCTGGGTGGGATTTGTCGTGTTCTGCGCCCCCGGTCGGTCCCTCTCGTCGGCGTTGAGCGGGCTTCGACGTTGCGCTCAGGCCGACCGCGGGTAATGCTCGCAGCGTGACTCGGCGCCTTCGCCGCCTCCCCTGGGTTTTGCTGCCGGTCGTCGTACTGACCGCGGCCCTCGGCGGTTGCCAGGTGCCCGGGTACGGGGCCCCGCACGGTGCGACCACGCAGGGCCAGGACACGTACCGACTCTGGCAGGCGATGGCCACGACGGCCCTCGTGGTCGGCGCCATCGTCTGGGCGCTGATCTTCTTTGTGATCGTGCGCTACCGCCGCCGTCGAAGAGATCCAAGCCAGCTGCCGTCGCAGCGTCAGTACGTCCACTGGGTCGAGATCCTGTTCACCGGCATCCCGGTGGTGATCGTGGCCGTGCTGTTCGCGGTTACCGTCGCCACTCAGCAACGCGTCAACAGGGTCAGCGCCCATCCCGACGTGCGCATCGAGGTCACGGGCTTTCAGTGGGGATGGCGGTTCAACTACGTCGATGACGGGGTGGCGGTCGTCTCCCAGGGCAACGCTCCGCCGGTCATGGTGTTGCCGGTCCACCAGACGGTCGGGATCACGCTGGTGTCCACCGACGTGGTGCACTCCTTCTACGTTCCCGGCTTCCTCTTTCAGCGCAATGCTCAGCCGGGTATCACCAACCACTTCGACATCAACGTCACCAAGCCGGGCGTGTGGGGCGGGAGCTGCACCACCTTCTGCGGGATCCGGCACGCCCAGATGCTGTTCTCGGTGCGCGCCGTGAGTGCTGGCGAGTTTCGAGCCTGGATCGCGTCTCACCCTCACAACCCGACATCATGACCACGCTCGCCGCCCCTCCGGCCGCCGGAATTGGTCATCCCGAAGAGCCCGCCCATCCCGGCGGCTTGCTCAATTGGTTTACATCGACGGATCACAAGGTCATCGGCAAGAGCTATCTGGTGACCTCGTTTGTCTTCTTCTGCGTGGCCGGTCTGCTGGCCGAGGTCATACGCACCCAGCTGGCGGGACCCAACAACCACGTCGTCGGAGCGGAGGCCTACAACCAGATCTTCACGATGCACGGGACCCTGATGATGTACTTCTTCGCCACGCCGCTCGCCTTCGGATTGGCCAACTACCTCGTCCCCCTGCAAATCGGCGCGCCGGACATGAGCTTTCCGCGGCTCAATGCCCTGTCGTACTGGCTCTATCTCGGCGGCGGTGTGACCGTCACCGCCGGCTTCCTCACCTCGTCCGGCGCGGCGGACTTTGGATGGGTCGCCTACGCCCCGCTGTCGAATGCCGTCCACGCCCCGGGTGTCGGTGCGGACCTGTGGATCGTCGGCCTGGTCCTGGCCGGGCTCTCGACGGTCGCGACGGGCGTCAACATCGTGACGACAGTGTTCACCTTGCGAGCGCCAGGCATGACCATGTTCCGATTGCCGATCTTCGTATGGAACATGCTGGTCACGTCTCTCCTCGCGCTGCTGGCTTTCCCGGTCCTGACGAGCGCCCTGGCGCTGCTCTTCGCCGATCGACACCTGGGGACCCACATCTTCGATGTGCAGGGTGGCGGCGTGCCGATCCTGTGGCAGCACCTGTTTTGGTTCTTTGGCCACCCCGAGGTCTACATCATCGTTCTGCCCTTCTTCGGCGTGGCCACGCAGATATTTCCGGTGTTCTCGCGGCGTCCGATCTTCGGATACAAGGGCCTCGTGTTCGCCACGCTCAGCATCGCCGGGCTTTCGGTCGGCGTCTGGGCTCACCACATGTTCACCACTGGGGCGGTGCTGCTGCCGTACTTCAGCGCCATGTCGTTCCTGATTGCCGTACCGACAGGCATCAAATTCTTCAACTGGATCGGCACCATGTGGGGCGGTCAGCTGAGTTTCGAGAGCCCCATGCTGTTCTCGATCGGATTCATGGTCGTGTTCCTGCTCGGTGGATTAAGTGGCGTACTCCTGGCCTCGCCGCCCGTCGACTTCCATGTTCACGACACGTATTTCCTCGTTGCCCATTTCCACTATGTGCTCTTCGGCAGTGCGGTGTTCGTGGGCTTTGCCGCGATCTACTTCTGGTATCCCAAGATGACCGGCCGCATGCTGCGGGAGGGGTGGGCCAAGGTCCACTTCTGGCTGCTGGTCGTTGGGTTCAACCTGACCTTCCTCCCTCAGCATGAGCTCGGACTGCGGGGGATGCCCCGGCGCGTCGTCACCTACGGTGCGGGCGACCACCTCACCTTCCTCAATCGGCTGTCGACCGCCGGCGCCTTCCTGGTCGGCATGTCGACCCTGCCGTTCCTGTGGAATTTGTGGGTGTCCTGGCGCAAACCGATTGTGGCCGGCGACGATCCATGGGCGGGCCACACGTTGGAGTGGGCGACCACGTCACCTCCGCCTCCGCACAACTTCACCTCGTTGCCGCCGATTCGGTCGGACCGGCCCCTGTGGGATCTCCGCCACCCGAAGGAGACTGCGGCCCGTTGAAGACCGAGGGACTCATCTTCGCCGGGACAGCTGCGTTCTTCGCGATGATCGGCATCGTGTACTGGTTCACGAGCTATGAGGACGCGGGTAGCACCCTCCTGGCCGCATGCGTCGGCCTGGGTGTGATCCCCGCCGGGTTCCTGTTGTGGCGAAGCCGGCTCATGACCCCGCGGCCCGAGGATCGCACCGACGCCCTGCCCGCCGATGGAGCCGGCGAGCTGGGAACCTTCCCTGGTTCGAGCATCTGGCCCGTAACGCTGGCCGCCGGCGCCATCCTGGCGCTGGACGGACTGGTCTTCGGCCTGTGGAGTGCGCTTCCCGGCGGTCTGCTGATCCTCTTCGCGCTCGTCGGCGCCATCGCCGAGAGCCGGCGGGGCAGCGGCCTCAGCGGTTGAGGACCCCGTTCAGCCGCGTTCGGAGAGGGGGGTGGGCTCGGGCTCGATGCCGGAATCGGTCCGCAGAGGTGCCGACGGCCGCGCGTCGTAGCCGCCATCCGGGGTGCGCACGATGATGTTGGGCGGCTGGCGCTTGCCGGCCTTCGAGGCGGCCAGCTCGCGACACAACCGGTGGGCGACCCAGGCAGTGATGGGCGGCAAGCCGAGGGCGAGCGCTCGAAACGTCCAGATGATGGCGTTTTCCGAGATGTGGAGGTACACGGCCAGAACATCGGTGCCAGCCGCGGCGAAGAGCACGACGTAGAAGGTCAGCGCGGCGACGCCCATCGCCGTACGGAAGGGCCGGTCGCGGGGACGGTCGAGAAGGTGGTGAGGCTCGTGATCCCCGGTGAAACGGGCTTCGAGAAAGGGCCAGAGGGCTAATAGCGTGAACGTGATCCCGGGCAGGAGCACACCGGGAAAGAACGTGTTGCCGACGGTGTGGTGAAAGAGGCGGATCTCGACGTTCGGCCAGACGCGCAAGGCCCCGTCGAGCCATCCCATGTACCAGTCGGGTTGCGATGCCGAGCTCACCTGGGCCGGCGTGTACGGACCGTAGATCCATATGGGGTTGACCTGAGCCAGCCCACCGAGGGCGGCGAGCACCGCCGCCGTAATCGAGAAGAGTCCGACGCTCTTGGCCGCGTAGCTGGGCCAGAGCGGCGAACCGACGACGTTGTCTTCGGTCCGGCCACGGCCGCCAAACTGGGTGTGCTTCTGATGCCACATGATGGCCAGGTGGGCGGTGAGCAGTCCGACGATGAGGGCCGGCACGATCAAGATGTGCACGACGAAGAGTCGGGAGATGATCGACGACGCCGGGTAGGCCCCTCCGAAGATGAGGAAGGCGCTCCAGGTCCCCACCACCGGCACCGACAAGATGATCGAGTAAGCGACCCGCAGACCGGTCCCCGACAGCAGGTCGTCCGGGAGCGAGTACCCAGCGAACCCGTTGACAATGGCGAGCACCAGCATGGCGACGCCGACTATCCAGTTGAGCTCGCGCGGCCGCCGAAATGCGCCGGTGAAGAACACTCGGCACACGTGGACCAGGATGGCGCCGATGAACACGATTGCGGCCCAGTGGTGGATCTGGCGCATCACCAGCCCGGCGCGGACGCTGAAGCTGATGTCGATCGTCGACTTGTAGGCCTCCGTCATGTGCACCCCGCGCAACGGGGCGTAGGGACCCTGGTAGACAACGTCTCTCAGGCTGGGCACGAAGAAGAAGGTCAGGTAGGTGCCGGTAAGGAGCAGCACCACGAACGAGTACATGGCGATCTCGCCCAGCATGAACGACCAGTGGTCGGGAAAGATCTTGTCGAGCGCGCTGCGCACGAAACGTGAAGCGGCTAGGCGGTCGTCTGTCCAACGGGCGACGCGAGCAAGCCGCGGCGGACGACTGTCCTTGTCGGTCGTCATCGACGGTTCCAGAACGAGGGACCGACCGGTTCGGTGAAGTCCCCTTGCGCGACCAGGTAGCCGCTGTCGTCGACGGCGATCGGTAGCTGTGGCAGCGACCGGGGCGCAGGTCCGAAGACCGGCTTGGCGCCCCGCAGCACGTCAAAGAGCGACTGGTGGCACGGGCAGAGCAGCTGTTGGGTCTGCTGCTGGTACAGCCCGACCGGACAGCCGGCGTGGGTGCAGATCTTGGAGTAGGCGAGATTGCCCCGCGGCGACCACGTCTCTCTTCCCGGGCGGGTGACAATCGGGGCATCACTGGCCCGGATGAGCAGGACCTGGGAGTCGGCCGCGTCCGTGTGGCCCTCGGGGAACACGGTGGCCACGCCCCCGACCTCCAGCGTGTCCGCCCGCAGAAGCTTGCCGTCGAGGTCGACCATGCGGCTACCACGACGCCATGAGGTGGCGACCAGGCTGCGTCCCGGATTTGGACCCAGGGAGCGGATGGGGAAGACGAGGGCGAGCCCCAGGGCACCGGCGGCGCCGGCCAGTAACCGGCGGAGGAGGGCGCGACGCCCGAACGCCGCCTCGCCCCGTTCGAATGCCGCCCCAAACGCTCGGCGTTCCTCTGGCGTCGACGTCAGCTCCTCGCGGGCCTGGATGTACGGTCCCTGGGGCATCAGGTACTTGCCCCAAGCCGTGATGCCGAAGCCCAGCCCGCCCAGGGCCAGCGCCAGCAGCACCCCTTCGGCCTGGGCCTGTCCGCCTGACAAGTACACGCCGGCGAGAGCGAGCGCGGCGACGATGGCCACGATGAAGCCGAGGGCGATCAACTGCTCTGGTCGCCGGCCGGGCTGGGGCTCGGTCACTCACCGCCTCCCGCGCTCGTCACGCCTCGGCCCCGGTCCGGTCACCGATCCAGTAGACGATGAGCATGAGCCCGGCCACCCCGAATAACAAGCCGACGAACCCCTCGGCGACGGGGCCGATGTGGCCAAGCCCGGCTCCGCCCCGATCCTGGGGATGATGCAGATAGACCACGTAGGCGACGATGTCGTTCACCTGGCTGGCGCTCAGGGTGCGCTGATCGAAGACCGGCATATTGTCGGGGCCGATACGGATGGCCTCGGCCACCTGCAACGGGGTAGCCCGGCGGAGGGACGGGGCGTATGCACCCCGGGCGAGCGCGCCTCCGATCCCCGCCGCTCCATGGCAGGCGGCGCAGTTGGTCCGGAACAGCTCCCCGCCGGTTTGGAGCGAAGCATGCGCGAGGTCGACGGTGGGGATGGCCGGTCCACCGGGGCCGAGCGAGGTCACGTAGTCGACGATGGCGGCTCGTTGGTCCGGGCTGAACGGCGAAGGCTTGCGAGGCGCCTGCGTGATGGGCGCGGCCAGGGGCATGCGTCCGGTTGAGATCCACCAGTCGACAGCGGCGGTCCCCACCCCGATGAGCGTCGGGCCGGCGCTTGTGCCCTTGGCGTCGGCGCCGTGACAGCTGGCGCACGCCTGCTCGAACAGCACCTGGCCGAGCGAGGCCGGGGCTGGGGTGGCCGCCGTCGACCGGCTGGAGGTGGCGGGCGGCACGGAGGCCGCGGCGGTACGGGCCGCGCCGAGTAGTGCCATACCCGCGACGACGACAGTTGTCACCATGGCTGCGAGCCCAAGCAGCAAGAGCAGCCGCGGGGTGACGAGGCGCCGGATCACTTCAGCAGGAACAACGTGGAGTACAGGGCGATCCAGACGACGTCGACGAAGTGCC
>CAXMLU010000865.1:0-11916 GCA_964194255.1 uncultured bacterium | reverse complement strand
CGCCGACGAGCCGACGGGCAACCTCGACTCGCGCGCCGGTGCAGAAGTGCTCGAGTTCATGCGCACGTCGGTCCGGGATCTCGGACAAACGGTCGTGATGGTGACCCACGACCCAATCGCGGCCGGGTACTCCGAGCGCGTCGTTTTCCTCGCCGATGGCCGCATCGTCGACGAGATGGCCGACCCCACCGCCGAGCGCGTCTTGGACCGGATGAAGGGCCTGGGGGACTAGGCCATGTGGCGAACCAGTATCAGGAGCCTGGCCGCGCACAAACTGCGACTGGCCCTCACCGCACTTGCCGTCATCCTGGGCGTGGCGTTCATGGCCGGGACCTTCGTCCTCACCGACACCCTTAAGCACACGTTCGATGCTCTGTTCGCACAGACGTCCGCCGGCAAGGACGTCGTCGTGAGGGCCACCACTCCTTACTCGACCTCGGGACGGGAGGGAGGAGGCATCGGCGGGAACCGACCGCTGACGCCCGACTCCCTTCTGCCCGGAATCAAGTCGGTGCGCGGCGTTCAGGCCGCGGACGGAGCCGTGGGCGGGCTGGTGACGCTGCTGGACAAGAAGGGCAAGGCGATAAAGAAGCAGGCGCCCACCCTGGCCTTCTCCTGGACTGACTACAGGCAGCTGTCGTCACTGTCTTTACGAAGCGGCCGCGGCCCGACAAATCCCGACGAGGTCACCATCGACTCGGGTACGGCGAGGAAGCAACACTTCCAGTTGGGCGATCACGTCACCATCATCTCCAACGAATCGCCGCAACAGTTCACCCTCGTCGGCATCACCGGATTCGGCAGCGCCGACAACCTGGCTGGCGCCACCCTCATCACCTTTCAGAGCGCCACCGCCCAGAAGCTGGTCGGCAAGCCCGGATTCTTCACCGAAATCGACATCGCCGCCACCAAGGGCGCCAATGTGGACCAGGTGCAGAGCGCGGTGGCAGCCACGCTGCCCCATGGTTTCGAAGCGGTCAGCGGAGCCAGCGTGGCCCAGCAGACAGCCAAGACAATCAATCAAAACTTCAGCTTCTTCAACACCTTTCTCCTGACCTTCGCCTTGATCGCCTTGTTCGTCGGCGCCTTCCTCATCTTCAATACGTTCAGCATCTTGGTGGGCCAGCGAACCCGCGAACTGGCCTTGCTTCGCGCCGTCGGGGCCAGCCGAGCCCAAGTCAACCGGTCGGTGATGTTCGAGGCGCTGGCGGTCGGCCTGCTTGGGTCGCTGATCGGGCTCATTGTCGGGGTGCCGCTGGCGGCCGGTCTCTATGCGCTGCTCGGCGCCCTCGGGCTCGACCTTCCCAAGTCATCACTGCAACTGCTCCCTCGAACCATCATCGTCTCCATGCTCACCGGCACGTTGATCACTCTGGCGTCAGCCGTGCTCCCCGCCCGCCGGGCTTCTCGAATCGCGCCGGTGGCAGCCATGCGCGACGACGCCGGAGAGACGGAGACGTCGCTTCATCGCCGGGCCATCTGGGGCGGTGCCGTCCTCGCCGTCGGGATCCTCCTGCTCGCAGGTGGCCTCTTCGCCGGGAGCGGCATCGCCGCGGTCGGCGCCGGGGCGGCCATCACCTTCGTCGGCGTGGCCATGCTCGCCCCCCTGATCAGCTCTCCGCTGGCCCGCTTTATCGGCCGGCCGCTGCCGACGATCCTCGGCGTCTCCGGGCAGCTAGCGCGGGGCAACGCCGCCCGCAATCCCCGGCGCACCGCCGCCACCGCCTCCGCCCTGATGGTCGGCCTGGCCGTCGTCGCCGCTATCGCCACGTTGGGAGCCTCGGCCACCGCGTCGTTCAACGCGCAGTTCGACCGGAGCATCAAGAGCGACTACGTCCTCACCAGCAGCAGCAGTCAACAACGCTTCTCGCCCTCGATCGAGGCAGCCGTCAAGGCCGCTCCGGGCGTCACGGCCGTGTCCGCCGTCCGCGTGGTTCCTTGGCATCAGGGCAACGCCGTGAAACAGGTCACCGGTCTCGACCCAGTCGGCGGACCTCACCTGGCGACCTTCGACATGGTCCACGGGTCTACCGCCAGCCTGGCGCAGGGTCAGCTGCTGGTCGACGACAAGGTCGCCAAGGACCACCACCTGAAGGTCGGAGACACCATCCAGATGGGCTGGGACGCCACGGGCGTCAAGCCGGTCATCATCGGCGGCACGTACAAGACCAACCAGTTCCTGAACAACTACGTCATTTCGGCCCAGGTAGTGGCCGACAATGTCAACCAGGTGCAGGACGATGTGGTCCTGGTCAAGGTGGCTTCCCGCTCAGCCAAGCAACAGGCCGATCTGACCGCCGCCGTGAAGGCCTATCCCAACGTCGACGTCAAGACGGCCGTTCAGTTCAAGCAAGACCAGAAGAAGCAGCTCGCCACGCTCCTGGCCGTCGTCTACGTCCTGCTGGCTCTCAGCATCATTATCGCCCTCATCGGCGTGGTGAACACGCTGGCGCTGTCGGTGATGGAGCGCACCCGCGAGATCGGTCTCCTGCGCTCCATCGGGATGCAACGCCGGCAGATCAAGCGCATGATCCGTGGGGAGGCGGTCGTCGTCTCCTTGATCGGTGCCGTCCTCGGTCTGTTCATCGGCGTGGGCCTGGGCGCGGCCATCGTGAGCGCACTGTCCAGTTCCGGCCTGGACAAACTGGCCATTCCCACCTCGACCATCGTGGTGGTCCTGATCCTCACCGCCCTTTTCGGAATCGGAGCGGCCGTGTGGCCGGCCCGACGGGCGGCCCGCCTCGACGTCCTGGAGGCCATCGCCACGACGTGAGGCCCGCATAACGCGCAATCCCGCCGAACGGGTATGGAATGGCGCCGCGGTAGTGTTCTTCTCCCAGAGGTGGCAATTCGCCGTCCTCAGACAGGAGGATCATGGCGGAAACAACTAAAGGACGAGAAGACACGTTCGTGCTCGAGGGCATTGTCGTGGAGTCGCTCCCCAGTTCGATGTTCCGCGTCGAGCTCGAGAAGGGTCATAACGTACTCGCCAAGATCTCAGGAAAGATGCGGACGCACCGCATCCGAGTTCTTCCCGGAGATCGCGTTCAGGTCGAGATCTCGCCGTACGACCTGAGCAAGGGAAGGATCCGTTACCGCTTCAAGTAGTGGCTGTGCTCACTGGTCTCGCTGTGCTCGCTGTTCTCACGCCGCCGATACGGCCAGGATTCCCCTGAGCCGTGCGGGGCTCTCCCCCCCGAAAAGGTAGAGCGTGTTGGCGATGGTCGCCGAGGCGGCATCGGCCACCGGGTTCGGCAACGTTCCGACCGGTGTCAGGGTGCCCGAGGCGAGATCAACCCGGTCGATGGACGATCGGGTCACCGTGCCCGAACGGCCGCCAGCGAGAAAGACGGCACCGGTCACCACATAGGCGGTCGCCTCGACGATCGGCACGGCGAGCTGCCCGATCACCTTCGCCGTACCGGCCGTCACATCGACGGCTTGTATGAGATTGGTCTGGCTACTTGTCGCGCTCTGCCCACCGAGGAGGTAGATGATCGATCCAATCGTCGCCAGGGCGGGATAGCGCACCGGGGTGGGCAGGCGGGCGATGGCGCGGAACGTCACGCCATCCGTGGTTTCGAGCACGTCGGCGAGATAGGACTGACCGTCGAAGCCGCCCAGGACATACGCATGCCCGCCGATGGCTGCCGCGACCGAGTCGGAACGAGGTTGCGGCAGGTGACCGACCAGCTGGGCCGTCGACCCGGTGAAGGCCTGCACGGCGTCGATAGTCTGCGATTCGCCGCCTCCGAACACGAAGGTGGTGTCGCCGATCTGGGCGGCCGAAGCGTCGTGGGTGGCCACCGCCAGGGTCCCGATCGATTGGATCGAACCGGCGGCGGGATCGAAGCGCTGAATGCTGCGCACGGACCCCGCCGACGTCAATCCGCCGAAGATGACAATCGTGTTCGCGGCCGCCACGGCCGAGGCGCGGGACAGTCGCTGAGGCAACGAAGTAGCGGCGGCGCCGACCTGGAGTCGAGCCGGTGGGGCGGGCGCGGCCGTGGTTGAGGTCGGCGCGGCCGGCAGCGTCGTCCGGGCTCCGACGGTGGTGGCCTTGCCCCCGTGCCGTTGGGTGAGGACCACCACAATGAGGACGATCAAGACCAGGGTCACCGCCACCGTGCGAGCCAGCCGAAGCTGGCGCCGCCGGCGCCGGGCCGCGGCGCGCGCGGGCGACCGCGGGCTCATCCGGGCCGGGCCGCCGTTGCCGTAGCTCACGTTGACAGGCGATTGCCGGCGCGTTCGAAGCGTTCGGTCCCCTCAGCCACCGGGCGACTGTAGCCGGGTCGGGCTCGATCTTGACATGCAGACCGGGCACGTTCTGCCGCAGGCACGATGGGAGATGTCGCGGCGGTAACTAGGAGGCCGGGACCCGCCAGCCCTTGGACTCGGCGATGTCCTTGCACGTCGGACAAACGGGATACTTCTTGGGGTCGCGGTTGGGAACCCAGACCTTCCCGCAGAGAGCCCGCACGGCGGTGCCGTTGACGATGCCCTCGACCACGCTTGGTCCAGCTTGCACGAACTCGCCCTCGGGCGTCTTGACCCCCTCGAGAACGATGTGCGCCATCCGCTCGTGATCGCCGTCCAGCGTCGGGTCACCCAGGACGGGAGCAATCGTGGTCTGCCGGCTGGTCTCGTGGGTCGTCTCAGTCACCACCTACCAGGTTAACCGCCACGTTCGCGGCCGCCGTCGGGCTGCGGCCCCGCCCACTCGGGGCGAACCGGTTGGCGATTCGTGCACTCCAGGACCACAATCGCCAACCAGTTCGCCCGCCCGCTCAGTTCAGGGTGCCGCCGGGGTCCTATTCGGCGAACCGGTCGAAAATTCGACCGTGGGAAGGCTCGATTTGCAACCAGTTCGCCGACGCCGCCCAGTTCACCCGCGGGCGCCGCTGGCGCCACCGCGGGCCGCCCCAGGGAGTCACGCCGGCGACGGCGACCGGCTGTTGTCCTCCTCGTAGCGACGCAGTTCCCGGCGAGCGACCTGCATGCGGTGGACCTCGTCGGGACCGTCGGCGAACCGCAGGGTACGCAAGCCGGCGTACATGGCAGCTAGAGGAAAGTCGTCACTCACGCCGCCGCCGCCGTGAGCCTGGATGGCGCGATCGACCACCCGGAGGGCGACGTTCGGAGCCACCACCTTGATCGCCGAGACTTCGATGCGGGCCCCCTTGTTGCCCACGGTGTCCATCAGCCAGGCGGCCTTCATCGTCAGCAACCGAGCCTGCTCGATCTCGATGCGGCTGTCGGCGATCCACTCCTGAATGACGCCCTGCTCGGCGAGGGTCTTGCCGAAGGCGGTCCGGATCCGAACTCGCCGGCACATGAGTTCGAGGGCGCGCTCGGCCATACCTATGCAACGCATGCAGTGGTGGATTCGGCCCGGGCCGAGGCGGGCCTGGGACATGGCAAACCCACCGCCCTCGTCGCCCAACAGATTGGTCACCGGCACGTGCACGTCTTCGAACACGATCTCGCAATGGCCCTCTCGGTGCTGATACCCGAAGACCGGGAGGGCCCGGACCACGGTCACGCCGGGGGCATCGATCGGCACCAGGACCATGGACTGCTGGAGGTGCCGGGGGCCGTCGGGATCGGTCTTGCCCATCACGATAAGCAGCTTGCAGCGGTGCGAACCGGCCCCCGAGATCCACCATTTGCGACCATTGATGACGTAGTCGTCGCCGGACCGGATGATGCTGCACCGGATGTTGGTGGCGTCGCTGGACGCCACCGCCGGCTCGGTCATGGCAAAGGCGGAACGGATCTCACCCTCCAGTAGCGGATGCAGCCATCGCTCCTGTTGTTCAGGCGTGCCGTAGAGGGTCAGCAGCTCCATGTTGCCCGTGTCGGGCGCGGCGCAGTTCGTCGCTTCGGGCATTAATTCGCCCGAGTGACCCATGATCTCGGCCAATGGGGCGTAGTCGAGGTTGGACAGCCCATCCGTCCATTGGGTCTTGTGCGGCAGGAAGAGATTCCACAGCCCCTGGCGGCGAGCCTCGGCCTTCAGTTCCTCGATGACCGGAGGGTGGAAGTGCGGAGCCCCGGATGCCCGCATCTGGTCCCGGTACACCGGCTCGGAGGGATACACGTGGCTCTCCATGAAGCCGATCAGCTTCTTCTGGAGGTCGGTGGCAGTTGCACTCAGAGCGAAGTCCACGGACCCGGGTTTAGCCGACCCACCGAGCGATGGCCAGCGGGCGATGTGGCAGCATTCGGGCCGCGGATACGAAGGGAAAAGATGGCGTCGTCGTTCCTTGTTTGCCCAGTGCACGTCGGCAGGGACGACGCCGTCGACACCCTGGCAGACAGCGCGAAGGCGGCGCGGCGTTCTGGACGGCTCCTGTTCATCGGCGGCGAGGCCGGGGTTGGCAAGAGCCGCCTGGCCGGTCACGCCGTCCGCATCGCCGAGCAAGAAGGATTCCTGCGCCTGGTGGGAGACTGCTCCCCCGAAGGCACAGCTCCCTACAGCGCGTTCGCGGTGGCGCTGCGCCGGCACACGAGGGCCATGCAGGCCGAAGAGCTAGCGGCGCTCTTCTCCGGCCGCTCGGCGCTGGCCACCGCTCTCTTGCCCGAGGTCGAAGCCGAACTCGGGCGGACGGGGACCCCCGCCGCCCCCGAGCCAGAGGACCTGTACGCATCGATATGGCACGTCATCGCCCGTGTCGCCGGTCGGACCGGAGCCTTGCTGTTGCTGGAAGACGTCCACTGGGCCGATGTGGACTCACTTCGCCTCTTGCACCATCTGGCCCGTGAGATCGCCGATCTGCCCGTCTGGCTGGTCGCCACCTACCGGACCGACGAGCTCCACCGCCGCCATCCGCTCCTGGCCCTGCTTGGCGATCTCGAACGGGAGCGCCTGGCCGATGAGATCAGGCTCGAGCCCCTGGGTCGAGACGACGTGCGCACGATGCTCAGGGCCATCTTCGACGGAGCACCCGTCAGCGATGAGTTCCTCGACGCCGTGCTCGATCGCACCGACGGCAATCCCTTCTTTGTCGAGGAGCTGGCCAAGACGCTGGTCGATCAAGGTGACCTGTACCTGGAGGCCGGCTTGTGGAACCAGCGGTCGCTGGCGACCATCACGTTTCCGCCGAACGTCCGGGAAGCGCTGCTGGCTCGTTTCCGCCGCTTGCCGCCCGATGCCGCCGAGGTATTGACCTTCGCCGCTTGCGCGGGCGACCGCATCGATTTCGATGTGCTGGCCGTGGCGTTCGGCGATGAGGCGGCCGTGGCGCGGGCTATGAGCGAGGGCCTCGAGAGCCAGCTGCTGGTCGAACGGCGCGACGGTGCCCAGCTCCTCTACCAGTTCCGTCATGCGCTCACGCGCGAAGCACTGGTCGATGAAGTCGTTGGACCGGCCCGAGCGAGGGTCCATGCTGCGCTCGCCGACGCGTTGGTGCAGGTGTACGGGGCCGAGAACGACACGACGGCCGCGGAAGTGGCCGACCACCTCGAGAAGGCGGGCGACGGGCCACGCGCCGCCGAGTTCGCACTCCGTGCCGCTCGCCGGGCCGCCGCCGCGGGCGCGCTCGACGAGGCCGCCAACCGGTACGAGGCCGGGTTGCGCCTAGGCGCCCATGACAGTTCCACCCGGCTTCGGCTGCTGATCGAAGCGGCGGAGGCCACCTTTACCGAGCGCGACGCCAAGGCGGCTGTCGCCTTCGCCCTGGAGGCGCAGCGAATCGCCCGGTCCACGGGCGATCCGATCGCGGAAGCCGAGGCGCTGTGGATTCTGGAGGCAGAGCAGTACTTGCAGGGCGACGCGGCCGGTGCGGTCGGTCTGCAGGAAGAGGCCCTCCGGTTGCTCGAAGGGCGCGACGAGAACAAGGCGGCACGGACGCTGGCCCGCCTTGTGCGCCTGTATGTGCTGGCCGACCGCCCGGCCGACGCCACCGCGCTGTCCAAGCGCGCCATTGCCATTGCCGAGAGCGCGGGCAACTACAGGGCCTTGTCAAGCGTCTACGCCACTCTCCAGCTCATCGCCGAAACGGAGGAGGAGGCAGATCGTGCGCTCGATCTGTCGCTGGCGGCCGCCCGCCGGGCAGAAGACCGGGAAAGCGAACTGGCCGTGTGCGGCAACCGCGCGTACTCGGAGGCGTGGCGCGGCCGGCTCACATCAGCCCGAGCCCGTATGGAGCAGGCGGTCGAGTTGGGTCGACCGCTCCGTCCGGGTCGAGTGAACTATTACGAGGCCGGGCTGGCGTGGGTCTGCTCACTGAGTGGCGATTTCCGAATGGCCCGGCAGCTGGCCGAGAACCTTCGGAATGACCGCGACGTCCCAACCCGCCTGGTCGCGCTGGCAGCCCTCACCGAGGTGGAAGAACGCTGCGGTTCGGACGACGACGCCCGGCTGCTGGTGGAGGAACAGTTTGCTGACGCCGAGCGCTCCGGCCAGTCGCAACGCCTCGTACCCGCCCTGGCCGCCCGCGCCCGCCTCACGGCCCGGCGGGACGGAGCCGAGCTGGCGTTGCCCATCTTCCGCCAAGCCCTCCAGAGGACGGTCAACGAGCTCGGTCGGGGCAGCCACTGGATGTTCTCCCCGGACGCGGCGTGGGCACTGGCGGCGACGGGTGCAATGGATGAACTCGACGCCTGGGTAGACGACATCTCGGCCCTCACCGGCCGCGACGGCCACCCCAACAACGACGCGGCCGACTTAGTTTGTCGAGCCGCTCAGGCGGGAGCGCACGGTGACGAGGAAACGGCCCGGCGACTGGTGGAAGAGGCCGTCGCCGCCTTTCGGGCCATGCCCTATCCCGCGCGCGAAGTGGAAACGCTCGTCGAGCTGGCCGCCGTCGCCGAACGATCCGGCGACCACGAGGCGGCGGTTGCATCGGCCCGACACGCCCATGAGGTGGCCCACTCGCTCGGAGCGACCCGGCTGGTCGAGATGGCCGCCGATGCCATCGACCGCACGGAGGGTAGCGCCGTGCTGGCGACCGTCGTGTTCACCGACATTGTCGGCTCCACCGAGCGTGCCGCCAAACTGGGAGATATGGCGTGGCGTGAATTGCTCGAGCGGCACAACACCATCGTGCGACGAGAAATAAAGCGCAACGGTGGGCGCGAGATCGACACCGCGGGTGACGGCTTCCTCGTGTCGTTCGACAGCCCGGCCCGCGCCGTACGGTTTGCGTCCGCGGTGATCAGCGGACTGCGGTCCGTTGGTGTCGACATTCGAGCCGGAATCCACACCGGCGAGTGCCGCGCTACCGGGCATACCCTGAGCGGGCTCGCCGTCCATATTGCTTCCCGCATCGCGGCGATGGCGGATGGCGGGGAGGTGCTCGTATCCAGCACCGTCCGCGATCTGGTCACCGGCTCCGGGATGGTCTTCGTCGATCATGGACTCCACGCGCTGAAAGGCATCCCCGACGAGTGGCACGTGTATCGCCTGGATCGATAACGGGTCAGGCCGGGCCAGGCCGCACGGCGTGGACATTCGACACGTCGGCGTAGGCGGATTCCATCGCATCCGACCGGTCCACCTGCAACAGCGCGATCGCCGCGCCGCCCAGATTCCGAAGCACGCACGCTGGTCCCTCCGGCGTGCCGATCGGTCCGAGCTCCAGACTCCATCCGTGCCCTTCCAATGCCGCAAGGGTCGCGTCCAAGGTGTCCGTGGCGTAGATCGGCAGAACGGATCCAGGAGGTCGATGGTCCGCCACGAGGATGAAAGGACGAGATCCAGGATCGATGGCCGCGACATCGGCACCGAAGTGCCGGAACCGCCAGCGCAGCTGAGCCCGCGGCACGCGCAACCACGCCGCCACATCGGCGTCAACGTCGGACGACCCAAGGTAGAGATAGCGAAGCTCCACCGGATCGAGCCTATGCCTGGCGTGTGTAGCGTCTGATCGTGGGGCGGAGGGACCACTGGAGGCGGTACTCGTCGACGTGGGCGGCACGGACGCCGTCGCTGAAACTCTGGCCCGAGCCCGGGAAATCGTGCTGTCCTGGACGTGACCGTTTACCCGCCATCGAAGTCGGCGCCAGCCACCGAGGTGAGCACGATGCGCGGTCCTCCACGGCTCGCCGTACCTGCGGGTCGGTCAGGACGGCCAGATCAGACCCCCGGTACTCCTCCGCCCAACGGTGCAGCTCCGACCCCGGGCTGGTCATCGACGCGAGCTCCGGGCCGGGAACGCCGGGATGGCACACCAGTAGGTGGACGCCGGGTTCAAGCCGGGCCAGGCGGGACAGTCGGCGCCGACGAGCGACGCCCCACTCGTGAGCGATCCCCAGCGGAGGCGGTCCCAGTCGCACGTGAGGGTCTGGTGGAGCCCGACCGGGATACCAAGTCGAGTGGCTATGTCCAATGCTTCGTCGACCCACGGGCACACGGCCATTGTTGACGCCTGGGTGAGGATGCCGCGTACGAAGGCCTCCTCGATACCGGCGTTGACGGCATGACACATGCCGAAGTCGTCGCCCTGCACGACCAGCTGTATCTGCGCCGGGTTGCCCATGGCGAGGCATGCTATGGCGGTGACGGAGAAGCTGGCGATTGAAGGCGGCAAGCCGGTGCTCAACGAGTTGCTCCCGACGGGCAAGGGCGTCAGCCTTCTCGGCGACGAGGAGCGAAAGGCTGTCCTCGAGGTGCTCGACAGTCGGTCTCTGTTCCGGTACTACGGGCCTGCTCTGCTGGGCAAGGTGGAGGGTTTCGAGCGGGCGGCCTGCGATCTCCTCGGCTGTGCGCACACCGTGGCGACCTCATCAGGCACCGCTGCGCTGCGGGCGGCTTTGGCTGCACTCGGCGTCGGTTGCGGAGACGAGGTGATCGTTCCCGCCTTTACGTTCATCGCCACCGTCAATGCCGTCGTCACCATGGGGGCCGTTCCCGTGTTCGCCGAGATCGACGAAAGCTGGGGCATGGACCCAGCGGATCTCGACGCCAAGATCACGGAGCGAACTGCCGCCATGGTGCCTGTGCACCTCGAGAACTGCTCATGCGATATGGATCCGATCCTCGAGATCGCCCGTGAACACGGCGTATCGGTCCTCGAGGATGCGGCCCAGTCGATGGGCGCCAGCTATCGCGGCCGCGCCCTCGGCACCTTGGGAGACATGGGAGCTTTTTCTCTTCAGTTGGAGAAGAACGTCACCAGCGGCGAAGGCGGCCTCATCGCCTCAAACGATGAGCACCTCTACCTCCGCGCCGCGCGCTATCAGGACCAGGGCGGCCAGTTCGTGACCAGCACGGGCTCCGAGCGCGGATCGGACGCCATCGCTCCCTTCGTCGGCGAGAACCTGCGCATGACCGAGATCGCAGGGGCCATCGCCGGCGTCCAACTGACCAAGTTGGGTGGCCTGCTCGCCGCACAACGGTCGAACCAGCGCCGCATCCTCGACGCGGTCGGACGGCCTGCGGGTCTGGAGTTCCGCCGGCGGCCCGACCCGGACGGGGACGGCGGGTCGAGCATCGGGTTCTTCCTCCCGGACGCGAACCTCGCCCGTCGATTCGCCCGGGCCCTTATCGCTGAGGGTGTACCGGCCGCGCGCATGTACCGAGGCCTACCGGTGTATGCCACCGAGTCGATCCTGCAGAAGCGCACCGCGTCCGACAAGGGCGGGCCCTGGCGGTGCGCAGAGCACCCGACCGATGTCGAGTACCGGATGGGAATGTGCCCCCGCACCGAGGACCTGGCCGCCCGCTCGGCATTGGTCGTGACGGCCGCCTCGTACACCCGCCACGACTGCGACGCGGTAGCCGAAGCGATCCTGAAGGTAACCCAAGCCCTGCTGGGATCCTGAGCCGTGACCCTGCGGGTGGGGCTGGTGGGCTGCGGGGCGATCGCCCGGCGCGCCCATCTGCCGGCATTCAAAGCAATTGGGGCTGAGGATGTCGACGTGGTCGCCTTTGCCAGCCGCTCGCGCTCGTCGGCAGAGGCCGCCGCACAAGAG